>JAVBSK010000265.1:0-8640 GCA_031556755.1 Bacteroidales bacterium
TTCAATAAATTTAGTCATTTTCTCGCAATAACAGAATCCAGGTAAACTTGACTTCTGTATATTGTTTATCGAAAATGTTCCATATATTTAATTGCATACTCCATGTCTTCCGGAGTATCAATTCCAATCGTTTCCTCCTGAGTGACGGATACTTTGATGACATATCCGGATTCCAACCATCTCAATTGTTCCAAAGATTCCGCCTTTTCCAGTACCGACTGAGGAAGAGAAGTTATTACTTCCAAGACATCGGCTTTATATGCATACAAACCAATGTGCTTGTAATAAGTATGAACTTTCAACCAATCCGCAGATTCGGTTCCTCTTTTGTATGGAATAACCGAGCGGCTGAAATACATGGCTTGCATCTTATTATTCACCACTACTTTCGGAGTGTTCGGATTGGATAATATTTCAAAACCTGCATCTTCCGGAAATGCTTTGACCAATGTAGCGATTTGAGTTTCATCATCCTCAAAACAAGCCTGTAACAACCGGATCTGACTTGGTTTGATGAAAGGCTCATCACCTTGTATATTGATTACGACATCAAATTCTCCTCCTATTTTGCTAAACGCTTCATAACACCGATCGGTTCCGCTCTGATGTTGACCGGATGTCATCACGACATTTCCTCCAAAAGCCTTGACCGCTTCAAAAATACGTTGATCGTCAGTCGCCACGCAAACATCATCCAGCACATCCGCAACCTGCTCATACACCCTCCGTATCATCGGTTTCCCAAGCATATCGGCCAAAGGTTTCCCGGGAAAGCGGGAAGAGGCGTATCTGGCGGGAATAATTCCTAAAAACTTCATTTCTTATTTACTAAAAAACGATTGTTGTATGCGATCCAACCAATCCGATTCGGGAATTACACCTCCCGATTCATTAAAAATACCGACAAGATATTGTCCGTTCCAGATGCAGAGAATATTTCCGTTATATTTGTCTTTCAACAACAATTTTCCTTCAGAAAAATCAAGCGACTGTTTGGTGAATGTAAAATATTTATCCAAAATTGTTTTCATTTCTTCTTTGGATTTTCCATCCATGTAGAAAAGTTGGAAAGTAGTGCCTCCGTCTTCATACTCACAGGAATAAACTCCTTTCAGGAACTCATGTCCGATATAATTGGTTGTTGTATAAAATTTTGTATACGGTAAACTCTTTTCCTTTGGAAATTTTCTGAAAACTTCCGGATAGTCGGCCTGAGAGTCTATCTTTTCCGCGAACAGCTTAGCGATCTGCCTCATCGCTTTCCCGTTGGATTCGGTATCTTCGCTCGCCGACATCTTCACATAAAAAGAGCCGACATAAAAATACAATCCCATATTGTCTCCCTGCGCTTCCGCTCCAATAGGATAAAAAGTCAAATCCTCAGAACGTTCGGAGGTATACATCCCGAAGGCATCAGTAGGACTCGCATGGCGGTATGCCTGAATCGTGATGTAATTTTCTCCTTTCTGATATTCCATAGAAGTCATTTCCCTGAAATTATTTTCAATAAACAATGGGGCAGCGCCATTGATTCTTTCAAAAAGGTTTTCAGGAGTAAAAATCTCTATTTCTTCCGTAATCTTCCATGCTTGCATTTTAGGCAAATACGACTTCAATTCCTGCGGAGTCTGAGCGGAAGAGACAAGTACAAACAACGATAAAATAATAATTACTGATAAACGCATGTAATATATTTATATTCAAGTTAAAAACACATCCTGAATTTGCATTACCGGAAGGATGGCTGCAATTTTCTTTTCCACATCAAATCCGGACGGACATCTGACAGTACACGATGTACAACCAGAACAAGTATCTTCCGGCAATTGAATTTCCGCCAGTGTTTCTTTCGACAAAGCCGGATATTTGTAACCATAGGTATACATATAAGCCCTCATAATGTCCGGAATCGGCAAATGTTTTCTACATTGGGATAGACATTGTTCACATTGTTGACAGTACAACATTTCTTCCTCCCGGAGCCAGGCGATATATTCTTTTTCCTGAGCGCTTAACTCAAGATCATGAACTGCCGCCAAACATTCATCCAACTGATCGTAGCTGGAAAATCCGGGGATGACAGTCGTTATATGTTTATTTTGCCACACCCATTTCAAACAAGCTTGCGCATTGATGATTTTCTTGCCCTGAGTATCCTCCACGCCTCCGGTCATACATTTCATCCCAACAAAACCGATTCCGGCTTTCACTCCTCTTTCGATGGCGTCTTCCGTTTCTTTCAGATTATTCAGTTTGAAATTATAACTGAGTAAAATCACATCGTATATTCCCGCCTGAATTGCAGCATCAATCTGCTCCACTTTGTGGGCATGCGTTGAAAATCCTATGAAACGGGCTTTTCCTTCGGATTTAATTTTTTTCAGGGCGGCAATCAAACGATCATTCGTCACCTCTTCGGTCCCTTTCAAAGCATGAGCGTAAAAAATATCCACATAATCCATTTGCAAGCGCTGCAAACTGAGGTTTAATTTTTCGTCCAGATCTGTTTCGAACGTGTCCTTAAATGGATATGGACTTGAGATTTTAGTCGCAACAAAAAAAGAATCACGAGGTTTATCTTTAAAGAATTTTCCCACCAATTCTTCATTTTTACCATTCTGATATCCATGAGCTGTATCATAATGGAATATTCCTGATTGATATGCTGCGCGTAGTACACTAGGGTTATCAGCGCGCATGACACCCATACTCAATATAGGCATCTCAATCCCGGTTTTACCCAATATGCGGGTAGGGATTTTTTGTTGCCGACTTCCTTCCGGATTTTCATCTGTTTCTTTCAACACGGACGCTTTAGCAACCTCCGGTAACAACAAAACTCCGGTCCCAGCCACCGCAGAAAGGCGGAGAAATTTTCTTCTATCAATATTTTTACTCATGATTCAGATATTTTTTAAGCAGAAAACATCAGTTCAAATAAACAGGAAACAAATCATATTCTATCAGAGAATGGTGATCCAACCATACCTATCCTCCTCATCCCCATATTGTACCGCTCTCAGTTTGTTATACAATTTCTCGCTCATCAGACCGGGGTTACCATCCTTGGATATAATATATGTTTTGCCATTGTCTACATCATCCACTCTTGAAATCGGGCTGATAACCGCAGCAGTTCCGCACATGCCGGCTTCTTCCAATTCAGCTAATTCTTCCAATGGAATCTGTCTTCTTTCCACCTTCATTCCCAGTTCTTCTGCCAGTTGAATCAAACTTTTATTCGTAATGGAAGGAAGAATTGAAGATGATTGAGGAGTTATGTACGTATTATTTTTTATCCCGAAAAAGTTAGCGGGACCACATTCGTCTATATATTTCTTTTCTTTGGCATCAAGATACAATACAGCAGAATAACCGGCTGAATGGGCTTTATCTCCCGGCACCAGACTTGCGGCATAATTTCCACCCACCTTGATCGTACCGGTTCCATGTGGCGCCGCCCTGTCGTATTCCCTGTAAATACCAACCGGAGTTGTCTTAAATCCTTCTTTGAAATAAGGGCCTACAGGAGTTACAAACACGACGAATAAATATTCCGTCGCAGGACGAACACCGACCTGCGCTCCCGTTCCGATCAGCAAAGGACGAATGTATAACGAAGCTCCGCTTCCATAGGGAGGAATAAATTTTTCATTTCTTTTAACAGCTTCCACCACTGCATCTTCAAATATCTCAAGCGGGAGCTCCTGCATCATGATTCCCCGGCAGGAAGATTGCATACGCAACGCATTCTCCCGCATCCGGAAGATACGGATTTTTCCATCCTTTCCCTTGAATGCTTTCAAGCCTTCAAAAGCCTCCTGCCCGTAATGTAGACAAGTGGCAGCCATGTGTAAATTAATATATTCGGAATCCGAAATTTCGAGCTCTCCCCACTGACCATTGCGGTAATAACACCTGACATTGAAGTCCGTTTTCATATAGCCGAACGACAAATCCGACCAGTTTATATTTTCCATATCTTATACTTTTATTGATTACAATCAATTCTACATACAATCCCAACCAACCGATTCTCGGTTCAAGGCAACATCCGGCAAAGTTAATGATAATCGTCTGAATTTAACGACTATCCATGATAGATTTTTTTATTGATAAAATCACATTCCATCAAATAAATCAGTCACAAGCTGTGTTATATTACACTTTGTTTTGTATTTCTCGTTTTTTTTTGTAAATTTGTAAACTCAAGTGCTGTTTATTCCATGTATCAACTTGCAAAAATAGTAACCCTGAAGTTTTTCATCCGCAATCTGAAAGAGCGAGATGCCTATAGTGCGTCTGGTTGCTAAACCCCTCTCCTCTTTACATCCTTTTCAATTTATCAATTTTCAAAAAGAATAACTCATGCCAATAGCATCGCTATATTGGCCTAAAATGTAAAAAATCTATGAAACTGCCTTTTGCCGAATCATTCAAAATCAAAATGGTCGAAAACCTTCGTATCAGCACACGTACTGAACGAGAAAAATGGATCAAAGAAGCTAAAAACAACGTATTTCAATTGAAAGCCGAACAAGTATATATCGACTTGCTTACCGACTCAGGAACCGGTGCTATGAGCGACAATCAGTGGGCAGCGATGATGACCGGCGACGAAAGCTATGCCGGCGCCCGTTCATTCTTCCAGTTAAAAGAAGTCATCGAAAAATTGACGGGTTTCAATTATATGATTCCGACTCACCAGGGACGAGCCGCCGAAAATGTATTATTCTCTCACCTGGTAAAATCCGGTGATATTATCCCGGGAAACTCGCATTTTGATACCACCAAAGGACATATTGAAGCGCGTAAAGCTGTGGCCTATGATATTACTATCGACGAAGCCAAAGACACTCAAAAGGAATTACCATTCAAGGGAAATCCCGATCCAAAAAAACTGTAAAAAATATTGGCGGAAAACGCCGATAAAATTCCGTTTATCATTGTTACTATCACCAACAACACGGCTGGTGGACAACCAGTGTCAATGGAATGCATGAAAGAAGTGCGTAAAATAGCCGACAAATATAATAAACCGGTATTGTTCGACTCGGCACGATTCTCCGAAAATGCTTATTTTATCAAGACACGTGAAAAAGGTTACGAAAATAAAACGATCAAGGAAATCGTAAAAGAAATGTTCTCGTATGCCGATGGTATGACCATGAGCGCTAAGAAAGACGGGATTGTGAATATTGGTGGTTTTATTGCTACTCGTTGTGAAGATTGGTATGAGGGGGCTAAAAAATACTGTATTCCGTTCGAAGGGTATCTGACTTATGGCGGTATGGCCGGTCGCGACATGGCTGCTTTAGCTGTGGGATTAAATGAAAGTACGGAATTCGAATATTTGCAATCACGGATCAAACAGATAGAATACCTCGGTCAGAAATTGGACGAATATGGAATCCCTTACCAACGTCCTGCCGGAGGACATGCTATTTTTGTGGATGTATCAAGAGTATTGACTAATATCCCGAAAGAAGAATTCCCCGCACAAACATTGACTATTGAATTGTATCTCGAAGCAGGTATTCGGGCGTGCGAAATCGGCTACCTGTTGGCAGACCGCGATCCTATTACCCGTGAAAATCGTTTCGGTGGTTTGGATTTGTTACGCCTGTGTATTCCCCGCCGTGTATATACAAACAACCACATGGATGTGATTGCCGCTGCTTTGAAGAATGTATACGATCGCCGGAATAAAATTACCCGTGGTGTAAAAATCGTGAAAGAAGCCGAATTAATGCGTCACTTCACAGTGGAACTGGAACGTCTGTAGTTCCAACATTTTCCCCAGGATGCAGATACCGATAATTGACAATTCACCCATTCGAGCCTTAAAATACACGAAATACACAAGAAAAAACAGAACAATACGGCTTTCATTACTATAAATGCAAGATGGCTTGTGTTTGTGGTATTTTTGTAGCCATGTACGCTAACTCATGGCTACAAAAATGCTACAATTAGACAAGGGGAATCTTTACAGTATCTTCCAAATTTCTCCTTTTTTCATTTTTCTGGTTTCAAAAGAATTTTTACCGGGAACCTTTATCTGAAATATGTTATCAACGGTAGCTTTGAGCATTGCTTTCTTTACGACTCCATTTTCCCAGCTAACATCTGCCTCTGCTCCTCCCTTGACGCATAATCCTTTGAAATGGCCGGAAGGCCATGCTTTCGGTAAGGCCGGAAGAAATTCGATGTATCCTTCATGAGCTTGAATCAACATTTCAGCCATGGCCGCCACCCCTGCTTCATTTCCATCGAAGATGAAGATATCTTCTTCTGCCAAGGCGACTCCCGACAAAGATACGGTGAACAGGTTTTCACGAAGCAGTTTAGTCATTAATACAGACAAACTGCTGTGGGCTTTTTCTGCTTCTTTTACCCGGGCGAAAAAGGATACCATCATCGCCCGGCAAAATTCCACGTCTTCCCAGTTTTCCGACCTGAGTTTGTTTTCCATAGCTAATTGAGCGGACCTGACTAATTCCGGATTTTTCGCCAGTGTAAGCTGGTTATAGGGATAAATCGACAGTGTATGCATCGCATGACGGTGATTCGGATGCGCTGTCTGGTAATCTTCAAACCATTCTTGCAGTTCTCCGTTTTTCCCGATTTTGAACGGAGGAAATTTTTGCCGGGCTTGTTCCAGGGAGTGGCAAAATTCAGTATCCAAATTCAGAATTTTGGAAGATTCAATACAAGCAGTATATAATTCATACAATAAAATACGATCACTTGTGGGCATCATCGATAAGGCATATTCCCCGCCATTGAAATAAAAAGCGTTTTCTGGCGAATTACAGGGACCTGTCATCAGATAACCGTTGTTCGGATTTTCCACCAGATAATCCTGGAAGAAAATCGCGGCTTCTCTCAAAAGCGGATAAGCCTGTGTTCTTAGGAATTCTACATCTTTTGTAAACAAGTAATGTTCCCACAAATGGCTACTTAGCCAAACACCGGCACACGGAAAAGCGCCCCAGCTGACAGAAGCTCCCGGAGCGGTATAGCCCCATACATTGGCGACCGTATGCGCAACCCATCCCGGACTTCCATACACTTTTCGTGCTGTGTTTCTACCATAAACAGCTAAGTCCTCAATATAACGGAACAAGGGTTGATTACATTCCGACAGGTTGGCAATATTAGCAGCCCAATAATTTTGTTGCGTGTTTACGTCCAAGTGGTAATCACATGTCCAAGGCATATTGCAGGCCAGATTGTCATTCCAAACACCCTGAAGATTGGCCGGCAATGGAGAATTTTCCCGGGAAGAGGCAATCAACAGATATCGTCCATATTGAAAGAACAAGGCCTCCAGCCCGGAATCCGGATTTCCGTTTTTTAATTGTTGCCAGCGAATATCTGTCGGTAATTGTTCTGTTATTGTTTCACCCAAAAATAGCTCCACTCGATCGAAAAGTTTTTTGTAGTCGTTGATATGCGATTGTTTCAGAAAATCATATTTTTTAGACAATGCTTTGGAAACCGTTTGAAAACAGATTTTCCGGTAATTCGGATTTTTATAATCTGTTCTGACATCAATTGCAATGATAACTTCGTTTGCATCTCTGACAGAAAACTTATCTTCTGTAGTTTCTACCCAACCTCCTTTTGTTGAAATTTTAATTTTTCCCTGGTAAAAAACGCCTCCGTGTCCCAGCTTTGGGAATAGAGCCTGTCCTGAAAAACTTATTCCCTGGTCAGAAACAGAAATATCGGATTTTCTCAACAGATCAAGATACAGGTTCAGATTTAATGCCGCTTTTTTATTTGCTGATAATTTGATCAAAAGGACATCATCCGGATTGGAACAGATGTATTCCCGTTTGTATTGTACTTTCCCTATTTTATAAGAAACGCTGGTGATTGCGTTTCTCAAATTCAATTCCCGTTTGTAACCGCTGACAACCGACATATCTTGTCCTGGAAAGTCAATTTTCAGGTTCCCCATAGGAAGATGCGTCCCAAAAGAATGAGGTTTTCCGGACATAAACTCTCCAGCCATAGTATTTCCTTCTGCTATTTTTCCTTCAAAAAATAGTTGTCGGATTTCCGCTAATTTTTCTTTTCCACAAAGCGGTTCCTGGTTTTCATCGAATTGTCCTGACCACAGGGAGATTTCATTCAGGGCGATCGTTTCCGTTTCGACTCCGCCATAAATCATAGCTCCCAAACGACCATTTCCAACAGGAGTCGCTTTCATCCACTCATCGGCTGGTTGTTTGTACCATAGTTTCAATTCTTGAGATTGTGCCTTGATTACTGACAACACCAACAATAAACAAAAAATCAATAAATTTTTCATCTGTTTATAATTTTGTAATTTTCTGAATTATAATCATTTCGCTTGGTATGATTTTCCTGAAAATCTTATGGGAATTTCATACATAAAAAATATAATATTTTTGTGCAAAATTAATTCTTATCGCTCGTTCTGAAAGAATATAATGGATGCAATAAATGATAATCTGGTAGCATTACTAACCCGTTGGCGGAATTAAAAATGGATAAGAAAGTGTCATAAAAAGTTGTGCATAAGCCTAATAATTTGTATTTTGTAATCGCTAAAGAACAGAATTCAAATAGATTAAAGCAAGATGCACAACCTAAAAACAAATTTCG
>JAVBSK010000170.1:0-2779 GCA_031556755.1 Bacteroidales bacterium
CGGGTTCTTATTTCTTTCAGGATTTCAGTGGCGATCATTGTTGGATTATCAGATAATTTATTTTCTAATTGATTGATCCATAGGTAGAATTCAGAGATGTCCATTTCGGCGGCATCAGCAATATTTTTATGATCTATGAGATAATGAAGAGATTCCTTATTCAGTCTTTTACCTCCGCATTCGGAACAAGCAATCGTTGTGACAAATTGTTCCGCCCATTTTTGAGCGATAGCAGATGTGTCTGATTCTTGTTGCATGACAATGTATTTGATGACGCCTTCGAAACTCAGGAAATAATTAGAGTGATTTCCCAGCGCTTCGTTTTTTATTTGAATTCTTTCCTCTGTTCCGTTCAGGATTTCATCCAAGGCCTCTTGCGGAATATTTTTAATGGGAGTATTGACCGTTACTCCATATTTTTCACAAATAGCTTCCACTTGCCAGAATATCATCGTACTCCGGTATTTTCCCAAAGGTAGAATACCCCCCTTGTGAATATTGATTTCCTTGTCAGGAATGATTTTGTCGATGTCTATCTGATTCGTATAACCCAATCCCTTGCATTTGTGACAAGCTCCGTGCGGCGAGTTGAAAGAGAAGTTGTGTGGAGCCGGTTCGCTGTATGATAATCCGGTTGAGGGGCACATCAACCGACGGCTGAAATGTCGTATTTGTTGGGTTTCCAGATCCAGGATAATAACAAGTCCGTCTCCTTGTTTCATTCCTGTTTTGACACTGCTCATTAACCTTTTTTCGTCTTTTGAGGAAACCGCTAATTTGTCTATAACGACTTCTACATCATGATTTTTATACCGGTCTAATTTCATTCCGGGAATGATTTCTTTCAACTCTCCGTCGACCCTCACATTGAGAAATCCTTTCTTTTGCAGTTGTTCGAACAGTTCTTTGTAATGACCTTTTCTGCTTCTGACAACGGGAGCTAATAAATAAACTTTCTTTCCGTCATATTGGTTTAGAATCAGTTCAATGATTTGTTCTTCGGTATATTTTACCATTTTTTCTCCCGTATTGTAAGAATATGCATCTCCAGCACGGGCGTATAACAAACGGAGGAAATCGTAAATTTCAGTAGTTGTTCCGACCGTTGAACGGGGGCTTCGGTTGGTTGTTTTTTGTTCGATGGAAATGACCGGACTTAATCCTGTGATTTTATCTACATCAGGACGCTCCTGTACTCCCAGAAAAGAACGCGCATAGGCGGAAAACGTTTCAATGTAGCGTCTCTGACCTTCCGCGAAAATGGTATCGAAAGCCAAAGAAGATTTTCCACTTCCGCTGAGACCGGTGATTACCGTGAATTTGTTGCGAGGAATATCTACATCTATATTTTTGAGATTATGTACGCGAGCGCCTCTGACACTGATTATTTCGTCGTTTTCCTGATTTTCCGAAATCATGCTGATTATTAAGAAACTGTTTTAGAATTTACAAGCAATATATTAGCATACAAAGGTATTATTTTTCCTTTATCCCATGAAACTAACTTCCTTAAATAAATAACTTCTTATTTCTCCGTATTCTGTTTTTAATACCAATGTTCCATCATCTTTTACTTCTTGTATCATGGCTTGAAATATGTCTGCATGGTCTTTGTACCAGTAATATCCTGATTTTCGGTACAAGCTGTTTTCATATTCGGAACAAATGGTTTCAATGTTTCCGTCGAGAAAGGTGAGGTAATTTTCTTCTGTTTTTTTCAGGATGGATTTCAATAATTCATCAGGATCGATATCTTCATTTGTGATTTGTTTCAATGAAATCGGATTAGGAGCATCGCTTAAGAAGTTTACCTGATTGACATTAATTCCCACCCCGATGATTGATCGACAGATGTTTCCTTCCCTGATATCATTTTCAATCATGATGCCACAGATTTTCTTGTCTTCATAATAGATATCGTTCGGCCATTTGATGGAAATCTTGTCAATGTATTTTTTCAATGCATTCTTGATGCTGACGGAAAAAATACGGGAAATGATAAATCCTTGTCTGGCCTGTAAATTTTCCGGAAAGATAATCGTACTGAATGTCAGATTTTTTCCGGCTTCCGCTTCCCAGGAATTTCCGGATTGTCCTCTTCCCGCCGTTTGTTCTGCAGCGACCAGTGTTGTGAATGATTTCAAATTACTTTTTTCACAATAGGCTTTCAACTCGGTATTGGTAGAAGTTACTTTTGTTAATCGAATGATTGTGGACATATTGGTGAGGATTGAGAGTTAAGAACTAAAAGTTAAGATTAAAAATTCGTAATTTGCAATTTTACCTGTGTTTATCTGTTGAAATATTCTTCTTGTACTTTCTTGGGTAATTTTCTGACAACTTCGATAACAGAGTGTTGAATCCAACGGTTGATTTCTTCGTCTGTCATATCTCCGTTCGGATAAATAGTATTCCAATATTTTTTATTGAAATGATATGCCGGTTCTATGCTATTGTATCTTTCCCTGAGTTCCATTGCTTTCTCCGGCTCACATTTTAAGGAAATGCTCAGCCGTTCACTGTCCAAAGGAATGACGGCAAACATTTTGTCCAGGACTTTAAAAACCAATGTTTCGTCGTCGAATGGTAAACATTCGGTTGCGCCTTTTACATTCAGGCAAAGTTCTCTCAATTCTTCAATATTCATTTGTTCTTTGGTTAAGAAACTGTTTAAAAATTTACAAGCAAGAAAATGGAAACTTATAACTAACAACTCATAACTAAAATATTGTCACTTCGTCATTCAAAAAGTAGGGTGCATCAATTTTTCTATAAAATG
>JAVBSK010000060.1:0-2935 GCA_031556755.1 Bacteroidales bacterium
TCCATATCATAATTACACTCAACTCTCTCAGGGGGAATATCCTCCGCTCTCTTTTCCTTCCTTACAAAAATATCAAACCGGTCGACAGGCCTCAGGTAATCGAAATCGATAAAGTCTTTCAGGAATTTTTTTTCGGGAGTCAGGTCAGGTAAAGGAAGTGTCTCCCCTTTCGTAGCCGGCCAGAAAACCGTTTTTTCAGGTTGTTTGTTCTTCAAACGGATAGAAAAGAAACTACTTTCCGTTTTATTCAATCCGATATATGAACCATCGTCTTCACGGGGAAAAAATATCGTTTCGACATTACCGCTCACTTCAATAAAGCGGGGTTCTTTACCTTCGAAATAAACCTTCATATCCCTTCCTTTGAGTTGATTGAAATAAGAAGTATCCACTTTTTCAATCGAAAAAGCGTAATTGATGACATGGGCTCTGTCTATTGTACTATCATTGAAGTACATCACAATCGTATCCCCGGTTATTTGTCTTCCCGCACTCCACAATATAGGTTCCTGTGACATACGCAAAGTCGAATCTTTGGTTTTGAATTGCAAGGAATCACAAACGCCCTGCATATCATTCCTGAATATTCTTACATGATGGTATGCTTTCATTTCTCTTTCTTTTCCGAACGCCTGCATTTTCAACGTATCGGCATGGAGGAAAAGAGAGTCAATCTGAGAATATTCGATAAACTGAGCGGAATCGGTGGCAAAAGAATAATTTCTGATCTGATCCGTATAACCATAATGACCTGTCAATATCAGTTTCTTGGCAGTATCATTCAAGATCATATTCCCGAAAGCTTCGGAAAACCCCGTCGCCCGGTCGTGAAACAAAGAATCCGCTGTGAGTGTTTGTGTTTTTTCCTTATTTACTACCATGGATCGTTTATACAACATCGACTGATCCGTTATGGTATTATACCATCCCAAACTCGAATGAATTGTTCCGCTGTCAGACTCTATGATTGAAGGACCCAGAATGGTGGCTATTTTCGATTCCGTTGAATACTTCAAGGTATCGGAAGTCAATATAAACTGAGGATTAACCAGTTTAACATCCTGTTTGAAATAAGCCAGTTTAGTAATGGTGGAATACTGACCGTAAACAGAAGTCAACTCATTCAGGGAATCAACTATCATTCCGCCTTCCAGATAATATCCGATATTGGTATTTCTGTCGTAATTCAGGCTATCAGTAAAAAGGGTGACATCGCGGTTCTCCATCCGGACATTATCCCTCATCTTTGCCAGACTGATATTTCCATCATAAATCAGGTAATCCCCATAAATAAAAACACTGTCTCCTTGTTCTATTCGGACATTATCAAATGCCTCCAACATATTGGTTTGACTGTAGAGATAAGCGCTGTCACAGTAAAGATAAGCATCGTTGTGTTTGAACGATACATTTCCATGTGCAATATGCACGTCTGGTCTGAAAGGTTTAAAACTCAAAGAATCAGCATATTCTATGGTAATGATACTGGCGCCTTTTTTTTCGGTAGGCGTCTGAGGATGTTGCATCATTGCCACAGCGCTGAAACAGATAAAAAACAAGGAAAATAATCCTGTTATTTTACCCATCCATCTCTCTTGAAGTCGCAATTTTTCCAATTTTCGTTGATTCTGATATAAACTTCTTTTTGTTTTTGTGCAATCCACTTATTCAGGATTTCTTCTCTTTTCTTTTCTTCCAGCAAGACTTTTAATATCTGATAATCGTCTGCGACATTGGCTTTATGTCCTTCTATCCTTGATGTCAATTTAACAACAGCGACGACCTGTTTTTGTTTCAGAGTCATATAAGTAAACGGGGCAGATATTTCGCCCGGTTTCATGTTGTAAACAACTTTTGCAATATCAGAAGGTAATTCCTGCATTTCAAAACGGGAAGTACCGTAATTATTACTTCGTTCTTCCGTATTGACCATCAATCCTTTGTTGTTACGGGTGTCTTTGTCGTATGAAATATAGGTCGCAGCCTCTTCAAAAGAGAATTTCCCGGCTCTTATTTCCGTTGCTATGGAGTCTAACCTGAGGGATGCTTCTTTTAATTCACTTTCCGACACTTTAGGCTTCAACAAGATATGCCTGAAATTAGCCCGGTCTCCCCTCTTCTCTATCAACTGAATAATGTGGTATCCGTATTCTGTTTCCACAATCTTGGAGACTTTCTTCGGTTCATTCAAGGCGAAGGCCACTGCCGAGAATTCAGGCACAAATTCTCCTTTGCCTTTGAATCCCAACTCTCCTCCCACCTTGGATGATTCGTCTTCAGACCACAATCTCGCCAACGTGGAAAATTCTCGTTCTCCCTTATTGACCTGATCCGTAAATTCCCTGAGACGTCCTTTGATCCTCTCTGTCTCTGCAACTGATATTTTGGGTTCAATCGTGATGATCTGGACTTCAACCGTTGTCGGTATAAATGGTAAGCTGTCTTGTGGCAATTTGGAATAAAACTTACGTACATCTCCCGGAGTCAACTTGATATTTCCAACAATTTTTTTCTGCATTTCGTTGACAATCTGCCCCTGACGGGTAGATTCGCGCCATTCATCCCTGATTTCTTCCAGGGGTTTTTCATAAATCTGCTCCATCCTTTCCCGGGAGCCGAATTGTCCGATCCTCGCATTAATCATACGGTCTACATACTGATTGATTTGGGAATCGCTTACTTCTATACTGTCCAACTTGGCCTGATTCAAAAATAATTTCTGAACTGCCAATTCTTCGGGAATCCGGCAATAAGGATCTCCATCAACGGTTTCCCTTGAACGCTCCAATTCTATCCTGAATTTTTCAACATCGGATTTCAGAATAGCCTCATCCCCGACTACCCAAATGATTTCATCCACGATATTATCCTGCGCTTTCGAAACAAATGAAAGACTTTGTGAGATAATAGTGATGCAAATTATAAAAAATATTTT
>JAVBSK010000371.1:0-3094 GCA_031556755.1 Bacteroidales bacterium
AAAAAAAGAAAGGATATTTCCATTTCCGCTAATTAAGATTGATTTGATATGCTTACACTTGGAGTTATTACCGAAAATAAAGAATGGGTCATTGAAAAACTGGCGAAAAAGCATTACGACGCCCGTGAAATTATCGAAAAAGTTATAGAAACTGATAAGAAAAGGAAGAATTCCCAAACCGAATCAGATGCCAACCTGGCGGAACTGAACCGCTTGTCGAAAACCATCGGGCAACTGATGAAAGAGGGAAAAAAGGAAGAAGCCGAAGCCGCCCGTAATTCGGTCGCTTCGATCAAAGAAGGAAACAAGCAGTTGGAGGCAGACGTGAAAGAGTCGGAAAAACTGTTGATCGAGTTGCTGTGCCAGATACCGAATCTGCCTTCGGACGAAGTTCCACAAGGTCGTCATACAGAAGATAATGTTGTAGAGAGAGAAGGTGGTATTGTTCCTGATTTACCGGAAACAGCCATACCGCATTGGGACCTGGCGAAAAGATATGATTTGATCGATTTTGAATTGGGTGTAAAAATCTCCGGAGCGGGATTTCCTGTATACAAAGGGAAAGGGGCGCGTTTACAACGGGCGCTGATCAATTTCTTTTTAGATGAGGCAAGAGAGGCTGGTTATCTGGAAGTTCAACCACCTTATGTAGTCAATGCGGATTCCGGATACGGAACCGGTCAATTACCTGACAAAGAAGGACAAATGTACCATTGTAATGTGGACGATTTATATCTCATTCCCACAGCAGAAGTCCCGGTAACCAACATTTACAGGGATGTCATTCTGGATGAGAAAGACTTACCCATCAGAAATACGGCGTATTCCGCTTGCTTTCGTCGCGAAGCCGGATCTTACGGCAAAGATGTACGTGGCTTAAACCGTCTGCACCAGTTTGATAAAGTGGAAATTGTACGCATTGATACTCCCGAACATTCTTATGAATCATTGAAAGAAATGGTCGCTTATGTTCAGACTTTGGTAGAGAAATTAGAATTGCCCTGGAGAATATTAAGATTATGCGGAGGAGATATGAGTTTTACTTCCGCCCTGACTTTTGATTTCGAAGTCTACTCCGCCGCCCAAAAGCGGTGGTTGGAAGTCAGTTCGGTTTCGAATTTTGAAAGTTATCAGGCCAACCGGTTGAAATGCCGCTACAAAGATAGCAACAAGAAAACGCAACTTTGCCACACCTTGAATGGAAGTGCATTGGCGTTGCCCAGGATCGTAGCCGCCTTGCTGGAAAATAATCAGACTCCCGAAGGAATCAGGATTCCGGAAGCATTGGTCCCGTATACAGGGTTCAGGTTGATTGATTAAAGGGCTAAAAAGAGGGGAGTTTTGTGTTGGGGTGTTGTTGCATCTCCATCAGTCTCTTTGCTATTTTCTTCCAATTAAAGATACCCGCTTTCATTTTTATGGGTTCTTCAAATTCAACATCATCAAAAAAGGTAATTGATTTCAAGGGGATTAACGGATTGGCATTATATTTTCGGTTATAGGCGTCTAACATTTCAGCAAGGGACATTCTTACTGACAAATAAGCAATGTCAATAAAATCTTTGAGTCTTGTTCCATTGCCGGAAATAGCATTCAATTTCATTGCGGCTATATCCGGCAAGCCGGACAACCGGATATTTTCTTCTGTATGCAAAGGAGCTATCCAGGGATATTCATGCGAAATACAATCAATCTGAACGTCTTCGATTTCTCCTTTGATGGTTTTCCTGGCGACAAAATCCAATTCCAGTCCATATTCCCGAATCAGATAGTCCGATAATACTTCTTCATCAAAAGGCAGAGAAGAAAACAAGTCTAAATCAACACTGATCCGATGTCCGAGTTGAAGAGCAAGTGCAGTTCCTCCAACCAACACAAAAGAAGACAGCGCTTCATCATTCATTATTTTTTTCAAGAGTCCCAGTGTAGCGGGTGGGACTGTTTCTTTGTATAACATAATAAATCTTCTTTTTGTATTTCAAACACATTACAGACAAATGTCATATCCTTGGCATTCATGGATGGTATCTTTTTTATACTCTCAATCACATCTTTTAATCCATACATATTTAAAATCGCATAAAAATCATTGGGTCTTCCGCGTTCGATAACCCTCTGAACAACCAATATTTTCATTGCCTGCCAATCAAAGCGATCCATATCGTATTCCCAAAAAAGGGAATGACGTACTTGTGCATCCTTGTGTCGTTTGTAATCATCAAAAAACATTTTACCCGAATTATATGAAAACATTCACAAATTTAATCATTTTTGCCCTGAAAGACATGATATTCCGGTCATCAGATATCAGATCTTCATGGCTTTACGCTAAAGATTCCCCCTGAATTTCTCCATGGTCATTTCTGCGGAGGAGTTAATTCCTTCTGATTTAAATACCTTCACAACCGTCATCCAACAGATTTTCATATCCAACCCCAAAGAGATATGGTCTACATACCAAACATCATATTTGAATTTTTGTTCCCAAGCAATGGCGTTACGCCCATTCACCTGCGCCCATCCGGTGATTCCCGGACGTACTTCATGCCGGCGGGCTTGTTCCTGATTATACAAAGGAATATATTCTACCAACAACGGACGAGGCCCTACCAGGCTCATATCTCCTTTCAGTACATTCAGCAATTGGGGAATTTCATCCAATGAAGTTTTTCGCACAAAACTTCCGATAGCAGTAAGCCTATCTTTATCTGGCAATAAATTTCCTTTTTCATCCCGTTTGTCATTCATGGTTTTAAACTTGATCACCTTAAATATCTTCGCATTTTTACCGGGACGTTCCTGAAAAAAAAACGGTTTACCGGCATTGGCGATCAATAAACCGAAAGTCACAATAAGAAAAATAGGAGAAATGACGATGAGCCCGAACAATGAAACGGAAAAATCAATCAGATATTTAAAGAACGATTTATACATTTTGTATCAAAAGTTTAATTAGTAATCGTAAAAAAGTTGTGACAGTTTTTATGAGAACAGGATATTACCTCATCAAACCGATTTAATGTGTACCAAGTTATTTTTTAAGTATTACTTAACACGCTCTGACTTTCAGGTATCTTATTTTTTTCAATATTCT
>JAVBSK010000412.1:0-4512 GCA_031556755.1 Bacteroidales bacterium
GTATTTTACATTGGAAACATAAGGGTAAACAAAAAATAAATCATTATCGACAATATATTTATAGAAATACTTTTTCCATGAAGTCTCTGGCCAGATTTTTACAGCATCCGGTAATTTATCCGCGTTTGTAATGACCGGAGCATTGTTGTAATATTGGATAAAGGAATCCCATTGTTTTTTTGTCCACACCTGTCCCCAGGAACTTGGTATCTGCATAAAAAAAACGTCATAGCCATTTTGTAATGGGATAAAAGGTAACCATGCATATTCATTTATGTTATAAGTGTTTAGAGAGATACCCGCTATTTTCTCTTCGTCTTTATAAAATAACGTGGCCTTTACTGCAAAGTCATAAAAATAAGGACTGACAAACAAATCATCTTCCAATATGATAACTGCATCAGATTCTTCTGTTAGATTTCCACATGAAATAACATGCCTCCGTAATCCTAAATTCTTTTCATGTGCAATAATTTTTTTTTGACCATATTTCCAATCAAAAGAATTTGCGATTTCCAATATTTCTGTAGAGCCACCTCCGTCAATACTAATGATTAATGGGATGTCAGAGTAATGATCATAATTTGCATTATAAATAGCACCTAATAATCTCTTAAGAGATATAGGACGATTGTAGGTAATGACGACTATAGCTGGATTATTCATTGTCTTAACTAAAACTAATTAATGTTCTAAATTTACAAAGAAATAAATCTTCACAAATAATTCACTGTTCAAGTAGCATGATTCGCCGATACGTATGTATTAATTTACAGAAATAGGAATAAAATTGTTGGGAATAATTCCAAGTGGATATTCTTTATTTACTTTAAATCCTGTCCAATATTTTGGCGCATATACTATTTTATTAGGTCTATCGTTGAGATATGCCGCCCACCAAGAAAAAGAACTATTAGCAATTATTGCAATATCCGCATTCTTTATTAATTGAAAATCAATTATCATTTCATTGCTTTCAAATATAAAATTTCTTCCCTTGAAATATTCGATACAATATTTTATGTCATCGCTTACGCAAATTATTTTATATTCATAGATATTTGCAATTTGAGTTAAGCAATCTTCGTAAAAAGACATTGGTAAACACATATTACTTCCCCCTAGTTCTTCTGTCCCATAATTTACATAATCTGTTCTACGAATATGCATTACTATAACTTTGTTCTTAAAAAATAAGTCCTTGTATTTTTTATTGAATTTGTTACAATATTTCTTTTTGATTGTAAATCTCTTATTGATATCATCTATATAATTATTGAAAAATAGTTCTGATTGAAAAAAACCACTATAATGAATGCTGTTTTTTATTAAAATATTATTTTCGTAACCGCTTTGTTTTATAACTCTAAAATTTTTAGCTTTCCAAAGTAAAAATATTCTAAATATATTTCCTATTTTATAAAAAGAAAAACGTGTAAAAAAATCCAATTCAAAATATTTATTTATCTCAATATCCTGAATGGGGTTAAGGATAAGAAGAGTTTTTAATTCTTTTTTTACCTTAATCGCAAAAGCATATTGAAATAATTGATTACCTAATCGTCCAATCAAATCAACAATGATCATAATATTGTTATTTAATTAATACTACAACTCTAAGACAATAATGTATATAATACGTTAATAAACTTCGACTTTACCATCAGTAAAGCAACAATTACCCCACTCTTTTCTCCATAACAATATTGGACTTTGTTTCAATAAATCAGCATAAACAACATCGAAAGATAACACATTATAAACCAGATCATAATGTTTAGTTTCAATTGCTAAGCCCTCTATCCCTGAATTTAGATTCTTTAATCCAATATTAAATGAAAGACTATATCGATCTTTTGCCAAGTTATGATTAGACAAACTTAATATTACTTTAAATTTATCTTTTTGATTGTCAATATTTAAAATATCCGAAATATAAGAACCTATCCTTACGCCCATTACATTTGTTACCATCATTTCAACGGAAAAACTAGAGATACTTTTATTATTTCTATTCAATTCTAACAATACTTCAATGTTCTCATTTAACGATAGGGATGTTGAATTGTTTAATAAGGTTGCTTTTGTAACTTCAATCTCCATAGAAGATTCGAACTTTCTATTCTTTTCTGATATTGTTGTTTCTGATATTAATTGATTTTCTTCGTCATTACCTGCAATATATTTATCAATTACATCTGAAATTTCTCCAGAAAAAGTAATATTTCCGTGTTCTAAAATAACTCCTGTTTTACACAATGATTTTACAGCAGCCATATTATGACTCACAAACAGCACTGTTCGTCCTTCTCCTTTGCTGACATCCTGCATTTTTCCGATAGCCTTTTTTTGAAACTCTGCATCTCCTACTGCCAACACTTCATCGACTACGAGGATTTCCGGTTCCAAATGGGCGGCGATGGAAAAACCTAACCGGACGGTCATCCCAGATGAGTAACGTTTGGTAGGAGTGTCGATGTAACGGGCGACTCCGGCAAACTCTACGATTTCGTCTAACTTACTGGTAATTTCCTGTTTGGTCATACCCATGATAGAACCATTCATGTAGATATTTTCGCGTCCGGTGAGTTCGGGGTGGAATCCGGTGCCAACTTCCAACAACGAGGCGATTCGGCCTTTGGCTTTGATGCTGCCTGTGGTAGGAGAAGTAACTCGAGAGAGAATTTTTAATAAAGTTGATTTTCCCGCTCCGTTCTTTCCTATAATACCCAATACTTCGCCTTGTTTCACATCGAAAGTAATGTCTTTCAACGCCCAGACATACTCGCTTTCCGCTTTTTTACTGCGGTCATTGACTTGTCCGATTTTCAGATAAGGGTCTTCTTTTCCCAGTACGGAGGTCTGCCACCACCGGTTCAGGTCGTGACTCAACGTCTTCGTACTTACTAATCCCAAACGATATTGTTTGGATATATTTTCAAACTTGATTGCTGTATCGCTCATATTCGTTTTTTCCTCTTACACCGTATCTTTAAACTACGTTGCACTTTATTAATACTACAATTTTTATGCCCTTAAATCACATACTTATTCCCATAAATCGAATTGATCCACATAGCAAATAATTTATCCGTCACGAAAAATGATTTGTTTAATTCCGTGATGAAGTCGTTCTCCAATAACTTCTTTGTAGCCGCCTGAACCGAACTGGCAGACGACAGACAGTGTCGCTTGATAAATCCGGATGATGTGATTTGTACAGCTTCTCCTTCTTTAGCTATTGCATAAAGTAACTCTTTCTGTTTTTCGGGTATGTGGGATAAAATTTCCCTGAAAACAGGTTCGTGGAAAGCAATCAATACATCGATAGCGGCGCGAAGCATATCGAGCGTACATTCTTCCTTCGGCGGAGTACTTGCAAATGCTTCATTGAAAACCATCTGTATATAGTAAGTATGTCCTTTAAATAAATTATATACTTTCTTAATATCCTCATCGGCAATCTGTCTTCCGCGAGATCTGAAATGCCCTGAAATAAATGGAAGATAATGTTCTAACCGAATGGTGCCCAATTCCATTATATCTGCACTGTGATAGAACGGACGAGCTGCAGATTGAAACATTGATTGCATAACATGATGTTCGCTACCCGCAAAAATGAAATGACTATTGGATATTTTCTGTATATGAGTACGAAGCATAGCTTCTATATTTTTCTCAGGATATTTAGTGATTTGTTGAAATTCGTCTATTGCCACAATACATGGCTTATCGGCTAATGCCAAACATTGGAAAATTTCTTCCAACGTATATTCTGGACGGTCAATGGCGCCTAATTCCAGATTGAAAGCCGGTAAGCCTGTTGCCGGATCAAACCCGAATTTTCCGTTGATAGACTTTAGTGTTTGTACAAACAATTGCGTCATTTTCTTGCTGCGAGGCAGTAAAGATTCAAAAATTTTCCGGCCAAGGACAAACGTAAATTCCCTCAAGCTGGAAGTATGAAGGATATCAATGAAAAATGTGTAATACGATTCCCTGATTTCCGGTTTTTCATAACAAAACTGAATCAACCCTGTTTTCCCCATACGACGGGGAGAAATAATAACCAAATTACGTCCGTTTATAATCGTTTTGATCAGTCGATCTGACTCGCTGACACGATCACAAAAATATTCGGGCGCTATCTTTCCGCTTACTACAAAAGGATTTATCTCGTTGTTTTGCATTTTTTATTTTTATGCAAATGTAATTATTTAATTTGAATAATTTGAATCAAATAAATCTTCTCCTTAATAAATTAAAGTGCAACATACATCAGTCCTTCATTGGCAAATTAATTCATTTAGACCCCAACGGTTTCAACATCAATAACTTTCTAACCAAAGCGAGAAAAAACGGTCATAGACAAAATAATATCCATCATCGTCTTTTAATATCAACGTTTTGTCTTCGAGCGATTTCAATGCGAGTTTTACGCTGCTTGCCGCCGTCAGACCATGCTTTTTCATAAATTCGAAAGACAATGGATTCGATATTTTTTGTTCTTTG
>JAVBSK010000285.1:0-5543 GCA_031556755.1 Bacteroidales bacterium
AGAAGCTTATACTAAGCCGTTATTTTCTCTTGACAGGGTGCAAAGATAACCAATACTAAATAACTTTACTCCATCATTGTTGAACAAAATCGTTTGTATTTTTAGGAAAGAAATAAAAGTGAACCGGATAAAATGTTGATTTGGGAACAAAAAAACGCCAGGAGATTTTCAAAAATGAAAATCTCCTGGCGGCTCACTCATTTACAAGACTATAAATACCTGGATGATACCTGTACTGATCTTGGTTGATTATTATCCGTTCTCCTGCTATTTTTTCTGTTAGGATTTTGCTCCCGGTTATTATTGTCCCGTTGGGCTCTTTTGTAAATTTCCGAACGATTCCGGTCAGTTTCCTGCCCTTTATTTCCTATCTTTCCCCGCTGAGAATTTTCTTTTTTCTCAAACCTGTCATTCTGAGCACTTTCATTTCGTCCATATCGTTTGTCATTGTTTCTCCAACGATCATCAGAACCGGATCCTCTACCTTTTTCGTAACTATTCCTAGAATGATTGTCATTGTTATCTCTTTTGTAATAATCGCGATTGTCTCTTTTTCTATTTTTATAATGATCGCGATAATGATCATTATTATAGTGAAAATTACTGCTATATGCTCTTCCTCTGTATTCGGGACGGTGATCATACTGATAAACATAACCATAATAATGACCGGGATGAGGTTTATGATAATATACCGGACGACCATAATAATCATATCTTCCTTTGTGATATCCATAGTTAATGTGGTGATTCCTCGGACACCATCCGGCATTCATCCAAATATATCCTCTACCGTTATGCCCCCAATATCCGGGTATCCATGCCGCTCCTTGATAAGGAGGCAAAGCCCAATATCCTTCCACCCAGACATAAGAGCCTATCCTGTGATCCCAACTCCAGTAACCGTCTATCCAAACATAATCAACCCTTGGCTGCGGAATTCCACACGCCACATTCAAACTGATACTGGGAGCAATGGGAATCGACGCATATATCGAAACATTTACCTGAGCGGAAAGATTAAATCCGAATGAAAACAAAGCAAAAACAACTATTACTAATACACTAAACAACTTCTTCATGGCCGTATTTTTTTATGTTATACATTAATTTTTATATCTTCGTTGACTGACTTTTCGTTTTTATCTTTTGCAGTCAATTTACATATTGACAAAACCAAATTCAAATCGTTTAAAAACTGTTTAATTTCCTTTGTTTTTTTGCATTTTCTATTGTCTCAAAAAAATACTATTTTTGCGACTGTTTTCCAAAAACAAGGTCTGAAATAAGAATTATTGAAAAATGGTTGATATTAATTCGTAATTCACAACTCGTAACTCATTAAACAAATTATTATCATATGAAACTATTAGAAGGAAAAGTTGCTTTGATCACAGGAGCAGCGCGTGGCATTGGAAAAGCGATCGCCATCAGATTTGCACAAGAAGGATGTAACATTGCATTTACTGATTTGAATATTGATGACAATGCAAAAGCTACAGAAGCGGAAATTGCCGCATATGGAGTGAAAGTAAAAGGATTCGCTTCTAATGCTGCTGATTTTGAGGATACACATAAAGTAATTGAAGAAATTGTCAAAGAATTCGGAAGAATCGATGCATTGGTAAACAATGCAGGTATCACCAGGGATGGGCTGATGATGCGTATGACGGAACAACAGTGGGACATGGTTATCAATGTGAACCTGAAATCTGCATTCAACTTTGTTCACGCAGTTACTCCCGTCATGATGAAACAAAAATCGGGTAGTATCATTAATATGAGTTCTGTAGTAGGAGTTTCTGGAAATGCAGGACAAACAAACTATTCAGCATCCAAAGCAGGTATGATCGGACTGGCTAAATCTATTGCCAAGGAAGTAGGTTCCCGCGGTATCCGCGCCAATGCGATCGCTCCGGGATTCATCATTACGGAGATGACACATCAACTTTCGGAAGAAGTACGCACACAATGGGCCAGCCAGATTCCATTGAAACGCGGAGGAACTCCCGAAGACGTGGCGAACGTAGCTTTGTTTCTGGCATCCGACCTTTCCGCTTATGTAACCGGACAGGTAATTACGGTTTGCGGTGGGATGAATATGTAAATCGATGGAAGTCATTTACGAAGATAATCACCTCATTGCCGTCAACAAAACTTGTTCGGAGATTGTGCAGGGCGACAAGACAGGAGACATTCCCTTGTCTGAAATCGTCAAGCAATGGATCAAAGAAAAATATCAAAAACCCGGGAATGTATTTATCGGCGTAACTCACAGATTGGACCGACCCGTTTCCGGGTTGGTTCTTTTTGCTAAAACGAGTAAAGCCCTTACCCGGATGAATGAGATGTTTAAGATGGGAACAATCAAAAAAAGCTACTGGGCTATCGTAAAAAATGCTCCCCAAAAAAAAGAGGAGGAATTGGTTCATTACCTGATACGAAACGAAAAACAAAATAAATCATACGCCTACCTCACGGAAAAGCCAGACTCGAAAAAAGCTGTTCTTTCTTATAAAGTCATAGGACAATCAGACAATTACTCTTTATTGGAAATTAATTTAAAAACAGGACGACATCATCAGATCCGTTGCCAACTGGCGGCCATCGGATGTCCCATCAAAGGAGATTTAAAATACGGATTTCCCCGTTCTAATCCAGATGGAGGTATCAGTTTACATTCCAGAAAAGCGACATTTATTCATCCTGTCTCTCAACAGAAAATCGAAATTACAGCGCCTCTTCCCGAATCTGATATCTGGAAGCATTTTAATCAATTTTAATAGTGATTCACATAGTAATTTACTATTTTTGCAAACTATTCGGACTTACTTAAGGAATAAAAGTATTTTCTCTTTTGATTTCTAATCATTACTTTTGCCGGATCCGGATCAATATAAATATTCATAAAAAATAATGATAACGTGGAATTAATTTATTCAAGTTATACGATTGATTTTGCAAAGGTCGCAGTCGAATATTGCGCCTGGCTTGAAGCTGTCAGAAAAAATGAGAAAGATGTATTTCTTGAGCAAATTACAAGGATATTACCATTATTATATCTGAAAGCAACAGTGATTCCTGAAATAGAGGAAACTTTCGATTCTTCTTTACCTCAAGGGATTACAGAAAGTGCATATGAAAATGTCCGCATGGCAGTTGCTGATTTGTTGGGAGAAGACGACCTGTTTCTGGAAACATTCCATCCCGACATGATGTATAGCGATACCCCTATTGCCGTAACTATTTCGGAATGTTTAGCCGATATCTATCAGGACCTGGGCAATTTTATTTCTGTCTTTAAAAACGGACAACGTGAAACCATGATTGATTCCTTGTCTCTTTGTTTGGATGATTTCAAAAATTATTGGGGGCAAAAATCGCTCAATGCTTTGAGAGCTTTACATCGAATCAAATATCAAATTAAAGATTAACTATTGATACCTTCTATCTCCAAAGAAGAAATAGCATTGCTCGAACCGGAGACTTTCAAAGGACGAACGATCGTAATCCAATCCCTGCCGGAAGCAGAAAAAGCGATTCAATACCTTTCGACTTTCCCTCTGATCGGATTTGATACGGAAACTCGTCCCAGTTATAAAAAAGGAACGATCAACGGTGTTGCATTGATACAATTATCGACAACAGATACTTGCTTCCTGTTTCGACTGAATATCATCGGGTTTCCAGATTGTCTGATTGATTTACTGGCCAATCCGGATATCAAAAAGATCGGGCTCTCCTTGAGAGATGATTTTCTGGCAATGAGCCGGAAGAAAAAAATTACACCCCGAGGATTTGAAGATTTGCAGAAAATAGTCCTCGAATATGGTATTTCAGACGTCAGTCTACAAAAAATATACGCCTTGTTATTTCACAAAAGAATTTCTAAAAATCAAAGACTTAGTAATTGGGAAGCCGACGTACTGACCGATTCTCAAAAGAATTACGCCTCTCTGGATGCCTGGGCATGTCTTCAAATCTATAATCAACTGAAAAGTTTATGAAAAAGATATTTCTTCATCCCAAAAAAGAAGAATCAATATTGAGATTTCATCCGTGGATTTTCTCGGGCGCCATCAGCCATGCCGATGGAAACATAGAAGAAGGCGATTTGGTTGAGGTCTACAGTTCTCAGAAACAATTTCTCGCCATCGGACATTGTCAGGTCGGAAGTATAGCAGTCCGGATCCTGACATTCAAACAGGAGCCTATCGATCAATCTTTTTTCAGGAACCGCTTTGAAACAGCATTCCTATTGCGTAAACAAATCGGGTTGTTCAATCCTCCGTTCAATGACACTTATCGACTGATTCACGGAGAAGGTGACGGAATGCCTGGACTAATCGTTGACATATACGAAGATACGGCTGTCATGCAGGCTCATTCTCCAGGAATGCACCTGATCAGGACAACATTGGCGGAAGCATTGAAAGAAGCTTTGGATAAGAATATCTCTAATGTATATTATAAATCGGAATCGACCTTACCTTATAAAGCGGAACTGGGAGCTGAAAACGATTATCTGATCGGAAAAAATCAGACATCACACAACATAGCCACCGAGCAAGGATTAAAATTTCACATAGACTGGATCAAAGGTCAGAAAACCGGCTTCTTCATTGATCAAAGAGACAATCGCTCCCTGTTGGAAAAATACGCTTCCGGACGCAAGGTTTTAAATATGTTCTGTTATACAGGAGGCTTCTCCTGTTATGCGATGAGAGGAAATGCCAAGCTGGTTCATTCTGTCGACAGCTCTTCAAAAGCCATTATGCTGACAAACGAAAATATAGCCTTGAATTTTCCCGGAGACCTTAGACACAAAGCATTTACAGAAGACGCTTTTAAATATATGAATCAGGCCACCGAAGAATATGATCTGATCATTCTGGATCCACCGGCATTTGCCAAACACCGCAATGTATTGAAAAATGCATTACAGGGATATCGCAAACTCAATGCCGTTGCTTTTGAAAAAATAAAGACAGGCGGAATTATCTTTACTTTTTCCTGTTCACAAGTCGTAAGTAAAGATGACTTTCGCAGGACAGTATTCAGCGCTGCCGCTCAATCAAAAAGAAAAGTTAAAATATTGCATCAATTGACTCAGCCGGCTGATCACCCCATTGACATATACCACCCTGAGGGAGAATACATTAAGGGATTAGTTCTATGTGTAGAATAGATACACAAATGTTAATCTCTGTTAAATCCAACAAAAAAAATCAGAAAAAGTATGTTTTATAACATAAAATCGCTTATCTTTGTACTGTGTTTTTCATGGTATTAGATTTAAGGTTAATAGAGATTGTGGTTGTCGTGAGACAGCCTTTTCTTTTTTAAATACAATAGTTAGTTCAGAATTAATACTCTGTTAAGCGGCTAAAGTTCCGAATAACAATAGCTCTTTGAAAATCTTTTGATTTTTAGGTTTGTTTGGCGAAATGCCGAACTTGCTAAAAAATCGCATTAGTAGTAAAGCGTTGTGGAACTGCACTTTGCAATCTCTCATAGAGAAAGGCAATTCTCTTTTGTTTTCA
>JAVBSK010000085.1:0-3021 GCA_031556755.1 Bacteroidales bacterium
TAAAAAAACGGCCAGTGTTATTGTTCAATGACTGCTTCACTACTTCAGGAAACCATTCTTCCGAACGCAGACACATCATTAACCCCTCGACAGGAAAATTTGCAGAGGGGTTAATGAAAGTATCGGTTCTGACTGACAGTGCAGTTTCCGGAGAAGTTTTATCAACAGCTCTGTTTGTCGCAACGCCTGAACAAAGGGAAAAGCTAATCCGGGATTTCCAATGCAAAGCTTATTTTTCTATTTGAAATATATTGCAAACTTCTTGATTGATTTTACGAAGACGGGCTTCTTCAACTTTCAGTTTTTTTCGATCGTAAGTAATCAAGCCATTTACTTCTCCTTCCACGTCTGTCGTCTGGGTATAAACAGCGCCTGAAAAACCAATACGGATTAGTCTTTTCAATTCTTCTGCATATTCGATATACTTATCGGTCACCTCTTTTGGTGTCTTGAACTGAACGTAGCCCCAATTCCGGTCAGGTTGCCATAAATGACCTTCCATCGGCAAACCGATTCCTCCGTATTCGCCCAAAACGGTTGGTCGTTCCGACTCATACAGCCTTATCCTGGGTTGCGGATAATGATGGACATCCAGCATATCTCCCGTACGGTAGTAATTACCTCCACTGGCGGGATTTACTAGGCGGGAAGGATCGTATGACTTAGTCCACTCCGAAATTTCCACCGTTTTGAATTGTCCCCATGATTCATTAAAAGGCACCCAAACAGCAATGGAAGGATAGGGTTTTAACATGTCCATAATTTCTTTCCATTCTTTGCGGTGATTGGCTTCAGACTCCGGGGTACGAACAGATTCGACACCGGTATAATAATGATCCATATCCCATCCGGGACCGCGATCACCATTGGGCATGTCTTGCCACACCAATAGACCTATTCTATCACAATAGGTATACCAGCGCACCGGCTCTGTCTTTACGTGCTTACGAATCATATTGAATCCCAACTCTTTTGTTTTTTGGATATCATAACGTAAAGCCTCATCGGTTGGAGCGGTATATAGACCATCAGGCCACCATCCCTGATCCAACGGTCCAAAGTGGAAATAATCCTCATTATTCAACTGCAAACGGACAATCCCATTATTATCCCGTTTGGTGGAAATTTTTCGCATAGCCGTGTAACTTTTCACCTGATCCTGCAATTTCCCTTTTTCAAACAGTTTTACTTCGACATCGTACAAGAAAGGATGCTCGGGTGACCATAATTTAGCATCAGGAATATTTAGTTGCAAACGTTGTCCGGAAGCTGATTTTCCGGAGGATACTATCTTAGCTCCATCTTTAACAATCACTTCAACAATGTCAGAAAATTCAGCATTAACAGTAGAAACATCAACGTTTAAATTTCCTCTATCAATATCAGCGACAGCATTGACCTGTTGAATGTATTTGTTATTAACTGGTTCCAGCCAAACAGTTTGCCAGATTCCAGAAACGGAAGTATACCAAATTCCCTCCGGATGATTGGACTGTTTTCCGCAAGGCTGATATCCTTCATTCGTACCATCCCAAACTTTAACAATCAGTTTTTGTTCTCCTGATTTGAGGTAAGGGGTAATATCGAAAGAAAAAGACGTATAGCCGCCGGTATGTGATCCGATTTTTATATCGTTCAAAAACACATCGGCTTTCCAGTCGACAGCTCCGAAATGCAATAATACGGATTTGTTCTTCCAATTGGAAGGAACTGTAAATGATTGTCTGTACCACAATTCATTATTACTTCCCAATCGCTTCATCACTCCCGAAAGACTTGATTCTACTGCAAAGGGTACCAGAATTTTTCCATCATACGATTGAGGCTCACTTTTCCCCAGCGGTAATATGGCATAATCCCAAAGGCCATTCAGATTCTTCCATTCGGCGCGTTCCATAATCGGACGCGGATATTCCGGCAATACGTTTTTCGGATCTAAATTTTCTGCCCATGAAGTTTTAATTTTGTTTCCCAGAGGAGCCCATTGGGCAAAAGAACTCATTATGGATACGGATGCAATACACACTATAAAAATCAATTGTTTCATAAAATGATGATTTAATATATTCGTTTGATAAAAATAATTATTGCACAACGACTTTGATTGTTTTGATTGTTTTTGAAGAGGATAGTTGAACTACATAAACGCCCGGAATTTTCACCGGAACATTATTTAGTCCGCAACCGACAGAACCCTGAGCTATTTCATTTCCAGAAAGGTTCCAGATTTTATAGCTTAAGGGTTTCTCTGTATTTATCATTATACCTCTTTTCGATCCAAATACATCAGCCGGAAGCAGCGATTGGCTTTGAATACCGGATGGTTCTGATGGCTCTTTGATTGCTTTTTGTAGGACAATTCTATCAATATTAGGAGCCCAGCCATTATCGTTCCCGATTTCTATACTATTATTTCCTTCTTTCAAATCCCCAATAATAGTCATATATCCTAATCCTTTACCTTCCCATCCGTCTGTATTGTTACAGGAAATAATTTGCTTAGTTGCATTATCCCCATTAACCTTCACATGAATATTTCTCTGATCCATAGACATATAAAAAATAGTTACGGCATATTTTCCTGCAACAGGCGCCATCACATTATTGAATATTAAAGAATTCCCGTTTCCTACATTTCCCACAAATTGATTTCCTGAGCATAAACCATCTTTATCTGTCCAAGCCGTCACACCTTTCTTTGTATTGACAGATGCTTCGGCCTCATAAATTTTCACTTCCGGTTTGGGAAAATCGGGAGAGGTCGAGAGATGTATAGTGGCTCCTCCGGTACTCCTCAATACAAGATTTAATGATGAATTTTTATTTAGATTTTCTTTGAATTCAAACTGGATATCCGTTTTACAGGTTCCATCTTTATAAATATATGCATAATAATTCTTACCTTCTTCCAAAAAATCCAAGGGGATATCGACCGTCCTTCCTTCATTACACAAAGAAGCGATATACCAGTCGTCTCCTTTTTTACGAGCAATAGTTACATATTTATCAGGCTGTGCTTCA
>JAVBSK010000028.1:0-2553 GCA_031556755.1 Bacteroidales bacterium
CGAAATAAAAATGCCCAAAATATTCAAGTTGTTTTTGGAGAACATTTTGATCGCGATTATAACTTTGAAGAAGAACATCTAAATGGGAACAAATTGTGGACAGCATTGGGATTTCCGTCTAAGAGCGACCTCAAAAGTGCTTTGGACTCAATTGTTGAAGATGACTGTGACCGAAACACAGCAGTTTTTCGTCTTACAGAAAATTTTGCATGTTTGCAGGAATTCAACGAGACTGATTCAGTTATCGGGAGTTCATCCGATTTTTACAAGGAAATTGTAATGCGTTTCATTGATGCTCTGGCTATAAAGATTGACGCAAATATTGATATTGACCTGGAAGATGAGATTTCCAATGCTTTTACTACCATTTCTTCTGGATATAAAAGGCGTAATGCTCAAAATCCTCTTCAACTCTTAACATTTTATGTGGAGGATAACGATGAACACTCTGAATGCAGGCGTGCATAGCGGCTCTACCTATATGTATATTATTGTGCCTCCCAAGAAAAAGTGCTTTCAGAGATTCCTCAACCGAACTGGGTGAAGTTTGCACAAATACTCACTGAGAGAAAATTGGTGTTTAGAAAAGAATGTGCTCATGTACAAAACATAATAAGCGAGTTTGATTTTTTAGATATAAACGGAATTGGAGGAGAAAACGTCAATTCAAGCATGAAAACCGACTTGTTTACAATTACACATGAGGTTCCCAAACTCACCCAAGAGAAGAAACGGCTCGGTTTTTTCTGCACGGTAAAAAAGTTAACGGAAGAGGCAAAATGTCTAAATGAAATTGATAAAAAAAATGAAATAAATCAAACTCTTATAGATGATTTCATCGTCCAAATCCGTGAAAACTACATTGAAGGCAAGGGCGATGCCATGGAGCAAAAACGCCGAGAGTTCCGTTTCAAGAAAGATGGAACAAAAGTTATCGACTCGACTAGTCTGACTCACGACAAAGCAATGCGTTTTAAAACTGAAACAGAAGGTTTTGTCGCTAAACAGGAAGATTTATATACTGATAATATTAAATTCCGTGAGCAAATTAAGGAAGCTAAGCGAAAAATAGATTACTGGCTTGATTGTATCATATGGCACGGGTGGTTTACCTGCGTCTTTGCTGTTGTGTGGATTATTTTCTTCGCTGTGCCTTATATTTGGATTCAGCATAGAGACCTCAATTACTACCAGTACGGTATGCACGTCTTTTATTCGACAATGGGTATTATTGGTATTGCCTTCTGGGGTTCGTTCTTCTATTTTCGCCACGCCTATAAATCTCTGATAAAGACAGAAATTCAAAGAATTATAAATGAGTTTAATCGAGTACAAGATATCAAAGAGGAAAACGCACAAACCTTTAAATCGCGTCTGACGCACTTTTATCCACGGAGTGAGGTGCTACAGTCGTATTATGAAGAAGTTGTTGACTACATAAAAGAAGAAGAAAAGCTAAGTTTCCTCAAGGATTATCACAAGCGGTATTTGCGAGGGTACTCAGATGAGTACATAGAAAAATTACTAGTTATGCTTGATATTAAAAATTTGGTAGGCAATGTTCAGGAGCCAGATCCGGCTACATTTATTTATAGGTTGGATATAAACTCGGTCAAAAAAAGTGTACCTGAGCTCTTTGACCTAGACTACTTATTGAACATGGAAACTGTCAAGCAAGTGTTGGGAGGTACGATATGATTGATTTGTTGAAATGGACAGTTGTTGTATTCACTCTTAATTTGCTGATTATTCCATATTGTATCATTAGAAAAATGAATCTGAAAGACAGGAAAGATAGATGGAAACAATTACGTTTCATCGGTACTTCTTTGTTATTTGGGATAGTAGCTTGCTCGTTGCTCGAGTCTATGAATGATATAATCAACAAACTCCTCCACTGGAATAATATTCAAAACTTTTTGAATATGTTTATTCCATCTGATATATTTGATTACATCATCACTATTTTTGCAGCTATTCTGTTGAATTCAGGATTATTTATTGTTTTCTGCGTTGTCAAGAAGTTTAACAAGATAGGTATGCAAAAACGCAGGTTGCCTGATGACTGGGAAATTTTACGCATCAATAAAAAGCCTTTGTTAAAGTATTGGTATTGGACGTTGTGCAATATGATATACGACCTTGACAACGTCAGCTTTTTGCTTCATACGGATATCATTAAGGTCAAAAAAACACTAAAATACTTTATCAGGATAATGGCGGTATTGTTTATTTTGGAAGTTATACTTCTTGAAATGCCGCTTCTTTATTCCGGTGTCTGGATTCCATTTGACATTATGTCCAAGATACTGAACATTACATATCTGTGGCCCGCAATATCTATGATTATAGTTTGTGAGATTTTCTACTATCTTGATGGAGAAGAATTTGAAATTGTCGGCAGTTTCACAAAAGAACACTCACCCAAAGGAAATGTTACTGATTACAGCGTGTTGGAAACGATCTATAAAGAAACCTTCAAGGGCAGATTCATTGCTACACTCAATCCGAAAGACAACACGAGAAAATCTCGCAATGGTGAAACGGCAATAT
>JAVBSK010000234.1:0-3949 GCA_031556755.1 Bacteroidales bacterium
ATATGGGCGGTTCCATGCGTTTAGGCGCCTATGATTGTCAGATAAATAAAGATTCTAAAATATATAAAGCATATAAAAAGGATTTGATACAGGAACGTCATCGCCACAGATATGAGTTCAATAATGCATACAAGAATGTATTTGAAGAAAAAGGAATGAATTGTGTGGGTATTAATCCTGAAACAGGTTTAGTCGAAGTCGTTGAAATCCCTTCCAAAAAATGGTTTGTCGGTGTACAGTTTCATCCTGAATATAATAGCACTGTCGTGAACCCTAATCCATTGTTTTTAAGCTTTATAGAGTCCTCAATCTCTAAAATTTAATTTAATTTTCAATGAACAAAAATACACTGATCGGTTTTCTACTAATCGGAGTTATACTGGTCGCTTTCAGTTATCTTAATCGTCCTTCACAGGAACAAATGGAGGCTCAAAGGAGATATAACGATTCAATCGCTGTTGTTTACGCCCAACAACAAGAGGCTGCCCTGAAAGATAAAAAACAAACGGTAATTTCTCAACCGGAATCCCTACCCGATTCCTTGAAAAATGTAGAATTACAAAATACCTATGGTGATTTTTATCATTCAGTAGAAGGTAAAGAATCGTTCGTTACATTAGAAAACAACTTACTGAAAATTGTTTTAATCAATAAGGGAGGAAGGGTTTATTCTGTTGAATTAAAGAAATTTACAGATAAAAATGAAAAGCCTTTGATTATATTTGATGAAGATGAATCTGCTTTTGACGCCACTCTGATAACAACTAATAACCGGATTATTAATACCGGAAATCTTTACTTTGAGCCTGTATCCGAAGGAAACAAGGTTACCATGCGTTTGAAAGCCGGACCGGAAAATACGTTGGATTATGTTTATACTCTTGATCAGAATGATTATATACTTCGTATGGACATTATTTCCAAAAATTTGGATCAAGTTCTTTCTTCAAACACCAATTCGTTGGATATCAGATGGATGCAAAAAATTCGCCAACAAGAAACAGGACGTTCTTTCGAAAATAGATATGCTCGTCTGGATTATAAATATTTAGCTGATGACGTAGAACAACTTAGTGATTCAAAAGATGATGCTGCAAGTGTTCCTAATAAATTGAAATGGATTGGATATAAAGATCAATATTTTTCATCTGTTTTTATTGCAGATCAGAACTTTGAGTCTACCAAGTTAGAATCAAAAGTATTTCCGGAAGGAAACCGGTATCTTAAAGAATACAATACTACAACTACCGTTGCTTTTGATATCAAAGGACTTGAGCCCTCTACATTTCACTACTACTTTGGACCAAATGATTATTCTTTGCTAAAAACATATGATAAGGGCAAGTTCCAGGGAGAAGATTTAGAGTTGGAAAAATTAGTTCCACTTGGTTGGAGTTTGTTCCGCTATGTTAATAAATGGATAGTTATTCCATTATTCGATTTTTGGACAAACATATGCGGTAATATAGGAATTGCTATTTTATTATTAACTCTTACTATAAAAACGGGACTGTTTCCTCTTGTTTATAAGTCATTTATGTCTTCTGCAAAAATGCGTGTCATGCGCCCGCAAGTAGAAGAAATCAATGAGAAATATCCAGGTCAGGAACAAGCGTTGACTCGTCAACAAAAGACAATGGAGTTGTATCGACAGGTTGGAGTCAATCCTATGAGCGGATGTATGCCTATGTTGCTCCAAATGCCGTTCTTGTTCGCATTGTTCATGTTCTTCCCTGCCGCAATCGAGTTGCGCCACGAAAGTTTTCTTTGGGCAAAAGATTTATCCACTTATGATGCTATCATCAGTTGGAATACGTACATTCCCCTTGTAACGCCTTATTTTGGGAATCACATCAGTTTGTTTTGCCTATTGATGACCATTACGCAGATTCTTTATACGAAATTCAATATGGATCAGGCCAATACGGGTCAACAACAAATGCCGGGAATGAAGGCAATGATGTATATTATGCCGGTATTCATGATGGTCTTTTTGAATTCATATCCTGCTGGATTAAACTATTATTACTTTGTTTCAACGCTTATCACTATTCTTCAGACACTTGCTTTCCGCTTGTTTGTCAATGAAGATAAAATATTGAAGAAGTTGGAGGAAAATAAAAAGAAACCTCAAGTAAAGAAAAAATCCGGATTTATGGCTCGATTGGAAGAAGCCCAACGTCAGCAACAGGCTCTGGCCAAGCAGCGCACTACACAGCAGAAAAAAAGCGGAGGAGTGAAAAAATATTGAGGTTATGTTTAATTTATATGGTATAATTATAGGTTTATCAGCACTTTTAATCATCGGAATATATCATCCTATCATTATAAAAGGAGAATATTATTTTGGAAAAAAAATCTGGTGGATATTTTTGATTTTGGGTCTTGTAGCTTTGACGGCCTCTCTATTTGTAAATAACCAACTTTTTTCTTCAATCCTGGGAGTATTTGGTTTTTCTTCATTGTGGGGGATTCACGAAATTATAGAACAGGAAGAGAGGGTAAAAAGGGGCTGGTTTCCCAAAAATCCTAAAAAGAAAAAATAGAAAGCATTGCTTATCTTATTAAAAATAAACAAAATACACTATTTAATATATAACTCACTTTAATTAAAAATTACCAAATTCACTATTTGACATTCCCTCATTTATGAATAATTTTTCAGAATTAATATCTACAAGAAGAAGTGTCCGTAAATATTCGGAAGAGAAATTAAGCTCCATACAAGTGGAGCAAATCATGAAAACGGCCTTGATGGCGCCCTCGTCCAAACACAATAATTCATGGCAGTTTGTCCTGGTTGAAGATAAAGACGATTTAGAAAAATTATCTCGCTGTAAGCCAACTGGTTGTTCGTTCATTGCAGATTGTGCTCTGGCGATTGTCGTTCTGGGAGATCCAATGAAAAGTGGAGCTGTAATTGAAGATACTTCTATTGCTGCAACTTATATTCAACTACAAGCTGATGATCTAGGTTTAGGTAGTTGTTGGGTTCAAATCAGAGGGAGAGAAACAGAATCAGGTCAGGATTCGGAAGAGTATGTCCGTGAATTATTGAATATTCCATTTCAATTAACCATTGGTTGTATTGTTAGTATCGGAAATAAAATAAAACCGAATAAAGCCTTTGATGAAAATACATTACAGTGGGAAAAAATACATATTGGAAAATTTAATCCTGTTGCCGAAAGTGAATAAAATAGTATTTATCGGAGCTGGTAACTTAGCTACTCGATTAAGTATAGCTTTACAACAATGTGGATGTGAGATTCTGCAAATTTATAGTAGAACAGAAGAATCTGCAGTTGCGTTGTCCAAAAAATTAAATGTCCCCTACACCACTTTCCTCGATAAAATAAATTCTGAAGCAGAAATCTATATATTTTCAGTAAACGATTATGCAATAAGAGATTGTGCAATAAAAATTAAAAAAAGAGAATCATTATTTGTTCATACTTCAGGAAGTGTTCCACTATCCGTTTTTGATGGAATATCCATCCGTTCCGGCGTTCTTTATCCACTGCAAACATTCAGTAAAGAGAAAAATATTGATTTTGAAAAAGTTCCTTTTTTTATTGAATCAAACAACCGGAAGGATGAACAACTGCTGTGTAATTTATCAAGGATGATCAGTCAGAATGTTCATGTTTTATCATCAGAAAAACGTCAATATTTACATCTTTCTGCCGTTTTTGCCTGTAATTTCGTTAATCACATCTATGATTTGTCTGCGCAGATCCTTCAGGAACAGAGTCTTTCTTTTGAATATTTAATTCCGCTTATCGAAGAAACTGCAGAAAAAGTCAAAACGCTCTCTCCCCATGACTCACAAACAGGTCCCGCAGTGCGTTATGATGTTCCAACCATCCGAAAACATATTAGACTTTTGACAGACGAAAAGAATAAAAAATTATATAATCTACTAACTCAAAGCATCTTTAATAATTTC
>JAVBSK010000219.1:0-3614 GCA_031556755.1 Bacteroidales bacterium
CGAAATTTGTTTTTAGGTTGTGCATCTTGCTTTAATCTATTTGAATTCTGTTCTTTAGCGATTACAAAATACAAATTATTAGGCTTATGCACAACTTTTTATGACACTTTCTTATCCATTTTTAATTCCGCCAACGGGTTAAATCAAGTTTTTATGCAAGGATAAAATGAAATCAAAATAGATTTGCAGAACTTAATGCAACTATAAGTAGATATATAAATTGAAAAACAACATCATCATCTCTATTGTTATTATTATAATTAACTATGAACTCATCGTTATCAACTGTAACTCATCATTCGTTTTTACTTCAAAAATCTAAATGACTTTCTCCTATAAAAAATAAAAAATTATCGTATGAGAATTTACAAAATAAAATTGCAAAATCTTCGCAATGAAGAACATTTCCTGTTTATGACTGAAATAAAAAATCTTATTGAATCGACAGGAAAACACACTCTTTACCGATCTGAAAAATGTTAATCATACTTTTGAGCACCTGATGAACCGCCGGTTTGAAGAATGGGCAGGACAGGGAATCTTCAACCTGAGAAAAACCAGGATGGATATCGACAAAATTTACACACAAATAATCGATCAAATCAATGCACAGATACTGTTTAACGGAGAAAATGCATATTCCGACTTTGTTCATAAACTGAACAAACGGGTCTGTTATTTCAAAAATACACTATCTCAACGCAAAGGAAGAAACGCTGCGAAAAAAGAGATGAATCCGGATGAATACTATTTAGCTAAAAGATGATCTGATCCTCCATTACTGAGGATATAGATTATTACTCCGGTTGCCTATGTTTTTTACAAATCCGATCGGATAATTTTTGAATAAAAGCAAGACATGTCCCCTGGGGGTATTTTCCGGAAGAGAAATAGTTTCCTTTCTCAAATAGGAAATAGCAGTATCCTTATCTATTTCCAATACAGGGAAGGCTTCTTTATTGAATTCGGATGAAACAGCCAGAGCATGATTCGGAATAACATCTTTTCCTTTTATTTCGGCAATTCCGACACCCGCATGGACAATCTGTAGATTTTTCTTTATCTGCAAATAATCTTGTTTGTGGACATCCGGAATCGCAAGAACCAATCCTTTTTCCTCCTCCCAGAAAAAGGATTCTGGAGTCTTCAACCAGGATTTAAGGTGGTTGAAAACCGGAGAATGAAGCGGTTTATTACGTTCCTGTTTATTTTTGTTATTTCTCTCCTGATATATTCCGGGCTTCCGGACAGTCGCAATAAAAAACCCCTCTCCCTGGGTTTTATGCGGAGAAAAACGGAAAACAGGATGATCATATTTTTTCGCCCGGATGATTCGCCAATCTTCCGGAACAGGCACATCCAACGGAGTGGCTCCAAACGTCTCTGATAGCCAATGGATGTTTTCCTCATTTTCAGATAAATTGTAAGTGCATGTACTGTAAATCAGAATTCCTCCGGGTTTCAGGGCAGACCAGATATCAGCCAATATCCGCTTTTGCCTTTCTGCACATAAAGTCACATTTCCGGGGGACCATTCCGATATGGCGTTTTTGTCTTTTCTGAACATTCCTTCCCCCGAACACGGAGCGTCAACCACGATCAGGTCGAAAAAGTCAGGCAAAGTTTTTCCTATTTTTTGAGGATCATTGTTAGTCGCTATACAGGCAGGATTTCCCCATTTGATCAGGTTTTCACTTAATATGTAAGAACGGGATCTGATTACTTCATTTGATACCAACAAACTCCCCTCCGGCAATAAAGCCGATAATTGAGTCGATTTTCCTCCCGGAGCGGCACATAAATCCAGACATTTCACCGGATCGTTTATATAAGACCGAATGAATTGTTCCAGAAACATAGATGATGCTTCCTGGACATAATAACATCCGGCGTGAAACAATGGATCGAACGTGAAAGCAGGTCGTTTTTGAAGATAATATGCGTTCGAAGCCCATATTACTGGATTTTTACATTCCACATCCAAACTGGTTTTCTTGCGGGAATTCAAACGGATACTAGTCGGAGATTCGGTTTCCAATGCTGATAAAAAAGAATCAAACTCATCGTTAAACAACTCTTTAACAGAGGAAATAAATAGTTCGGGATAAGATACCATGTAGAAATCGTCATTATCGTTCAAAAATATTACTTTTGCAAAAATAATGAATTAATTGGTGAATATCTCATTGATATGACTACAAGCTATAAGCAACCGAAAAATATTTTTTTCATAAATACAGCAAAAACGTTAGGTATATTTTTTGTGGTACTCGGGCATCTCCCAATCTCCAACGGTCTATACAATTTTATCAACCACTTTACGATGCCTCTGTTTTTTATCATTGCCGGATATTTGATATCCACAGAAAATATTCCATTCAAGGTCTTTTTTCAGAAGAAGTTCAAAACATTAATCATCCCCTACTTTTTTTTCGTTGGGATCACATTACCGTTCTGGTTTTTCGTCGGTCGTAAATTCGGAGAAGATGCTTCTTCCTCTACCGATCACCTCCGGAATTATATACTGGGCGCATTATTCGCTATTCCATCCAAAGCTTACCTTTCGTTTAATTTTCCAATCTGGTTTCTGCCCTCTCTTTTTTGTTCTGAAATGATATTCTACTGGGGCAGAAAGTTACTGCGGAATTATGCAATCATAAGCTACTTCATACTGCTGTTATCCGGCATTTATCTTACTGAAATTTCTTTCTACCGACTTCCGTTCGGCTTAGATATCAGTCTATACTCCGTTATATTTATCCAGATCGGTCATTGGTTGAAAGAAAAGAATATGCTAGACACCTGGCTCGTTAAACCCCAATGGCCTGTCAAACTATTGATTGCCGTCATTTCTTGCATATTAACGATATACATCTCTCAAATGAATTCCGGTCAGGAACTCATCTCTCTCGTGCATCGCACTTTAAATAATTACATTTTATTCTTTGCGGGCGCTTTTTCCGGCTGTCTATGCATTCTGGCATCCAGCAATATCTTTCCACAACACCGTATATTTGATTTCTTCGGACGGAACACCATCATTGTACTGGGACTTCATATATTCAGCCTCAGTATCATCAAAGGAATACAAGTTTTTATTTTGAAACTACCCTTGGAAACGACGGAAGGTTCACTTGGAGCAAATCTTATTTACACAATAGCTGTCTTTATTTTATTAGCTCCGGTGATCTATCTGATTAATAAATACGCACCCTTTCTGCTCGGAAGAAAAAAAGGCGTCATATAAAAATTTTATGTTAAAAAAGAATCTGAAATATATTTTATTTGTCACCATTGCCGCCCTTTTCATAGGATTAGGTTTTACTCTCTCCGATTTTATTGGTTCTCCTTTCCGTGGACTGACTGATTTCATAGAGCTTTATTCTCATTGGTTTATTCTTTTTATTGCTACATGGAGTCTGGTCTATCTACTTTCAATCAATAAATATATTTTTTCTGTTTTATATCCAATAATCTGCGGTTTGTCTTCTGTCCTGGCTTATTTCCGATACACATCGGGAACCACTTTGACCACCATGATACTGGATGCCGCCCTGGACAATGACACTCAAATAACCTTGGAACTGATTACTCCGCTCCTAATCCTGTCTTTT
>JAVBSK010000090.1:0-2926 GCA_031556755.1 Bacteroidales bacterium
CAAATATCATCTTTTCATTCGACTTCATAAAATACCGGTATTCGAATGAAATTACGTCATTGGGTAATTCAAGTTCCAAACTCCAGTTCCCTTCTCCTTTATATTCCATTGCCTTTGCCTGATAAGGCTCCCAATTTCCCAGTTCAGAGACAGATCCTGTCACGTGCAAAGATTGCCCCCAGATCGTATGAAAGTTGATATTAAAAATGAGTTTCATTATTGAGTTATCTTCAAAGTTTCGTTGTACAAAGAAGTATTGGAAAGCACTTCCATCGCTTTATCCAATTCTTCATCATTTTTTAACGTCTGGATAATTTCTCCTTTTTGGAAATAATAACGCTTGACAATTTCTTCAGCCAGAAGTTCCGACAACACTTTCTTATATAAATCTAAGTCTCTTTCCAGATTAGGCTTTAATTTTTCTTCCAGAGCTGCAAATTCAGTAGAAGCAGAAGACATATAACCTTCAAAATCCATGGTTTCCTTGAGTACCTGCATGGCCTTTTCACTTTGCCTGTCATAATCAAAATTTTTACTTTTCACAAACGATTTGAAATTTTCATAATCTTCATCCGTCAGTGTGAATTGATCTACAGGAGCAATCGTTTTATGTTTTTGTTTGTAATCTGTTGCATAATCAAATAATATAAATTCCGATAACATGTAATAAATCATACTGGGAAATTTCTTTTCCTCTACAATAAAATCAGGAATAATACCTCCCCCATCCTTGACTTCCCGCCCTTTGGATGTATGAAAAACAGAAGTCAGGCTATCAGGAACCGTGGCAACACTTCCGTCCGGATTGCGATGGGTATAATCTATGGCCTGTATACAACGTCCACTGGGGATATAATATTTGGAAGTTGTAACTTTAAGCCCTCCGCCAAATGGTAATTCTCGTGGTGTTTGCACCAATCCTTTTCCGAATGTACGCGTACCGACAATGACCGCACGATCCAAATCCTGCATGGCGCCGGCAACAATTTCCGACGAAGAAGCTGATCCTCTATTGACCAATATAGCAATAGGCATATCCTTATCTATCGGTTCTTGCGTCGTCCGGTACGTTCTGTCCAACTGTTTATTTTTTCCTTTGGTAGTCAAAACAACCTCCCCTTTAGGAACAAACAAATTAACCATCTGAATGGCATCATCCATCAACCCTCCGGGATTATCCCTCAGGTCTATGACTAAGGAGGTAATCCGGTTATTTTTCTTCAGATTCTCAAAAGCAGACTTGAGCTCAGCAGCAGAGTGTTCTGTAAAACCGGAAAGATTGATATATCCTATTCCGTCTTTCAATACCCCGGAATATCTCACGGGATTGACAGCAATCCTTTTTCGTGTAATCTGAACGGTTTCAGGTTGAGACTGGCCAGGACGTTGATACTTGATTTTAACAACCGTATTGGGTTGTCCTTTTAACTTTTCACTGGTATATTCGGTATTCTTCCCGGAAAGCGCCTCTCCGTCTATTTCCAGGATTTCATCTCCGGCTTCCAATCCGGCTAAAGCTGCAGGCATTCCTTCATAAGGCTCTGTAATGTATATTTTCCCATCTCTCTGCGTAATGATACTTCCAATTCCCGCATATTCTCCCGTAGTCATAAATTTAAGATCATCGATATCCTCTTCCTGAAAATAAACAGTATAAGGATCTAATTTACTCAACATGTAATCAATAGCATTCCGTATCGTTTTTGGGGCGTCTATTTTGTCCACGTAGAACATTTCTACCTCTTTGAACAGAGCATTGAAAATATCCAATTGTTTACTGATTTCATAATAGTCTTTTTCTGTTTGTTGTTGAGATTGAGATTCTTCCGGTTGTTTTTTCTGTTCTTGCGCATGAGATACAACTACAATAAGGCAAAAAACGGTTAATAAAATTGAACGATATTTATTCATACTTTTCAGATTATATATATATTTCGTTATGTTACAATCAATTAAGAATTCACAGTCAAATATTGACTTCAATTCTCCTGTTTTCACACTTTCATAAAACGTAAAAATAGGAAAAAATCTTATTCAATTCAAAATTTGATTGATATTGATTCTGATTTGGCTCCAGGAATCTTCGGTAAGTTTAGTCCCTACGGTTTCGATAACACGAGCGGCTAGTAAGGATCCTATTCTTCCACATTGCTCCAACGTCGCACTTTTGGACATTCCATAAAAAAATCCCGCCGCATAATAGTCCCCCGCTGCTGTCGCATCAACCATATTGGCCTGCAATACGGGTACATGTATCTGTTCTTCCCCTTTCTTGATCAAGGAACCTCTTGATCCTATTTTAACAATCGCAACCTCAACATGTTCAGCGATTTCACACAAAGCTTCTTCCGCCGGTTTTCCCGTCAGAGCTCGGGCTTCTTCTTCATTTGCAAAAACAAAATCCACATACTTAACTATCAGATTCATGAGAAAATCTCTATTTTCCTCTACCACATTGTAACTGGCCAGGTCAAGAGCTATTTTAGCGCCGGCCTCTTTGGCCATCCGGATTGCATTCTCAATCAAAGCATAATTCTGCACCAGATAACCTTCAATATAAAAACAATTGTAGGAGTTGAAAATATCCGCTCTGATTTCTTCATGGCTCAATCGAGCGGCAACTCCCAGATAAGTTCCGAAAGTACGTTCTCCATCTGGCGAGATCAATGCCATAGCCGTTCCAGAAGGAGCCTCTTCCTTGATAAAGTGAGGGATAACTCCACTTTTTATTATTTCATTCATATAAAAAGCGCCATAATCATCCGAACCTATTTTACCTATAAAACCTGTTTCTATTCCCATTTTAGCCAAAGCCAAAGAAGTATTGGAAGCGGATCCTCCCGTTGTCATTTCCTTCTTCAGGTCTTTAATTTTGTCAAAGATCAATATTCGCTGTTCTTCATTAATAAGTTGCATACTTCCTTTT
>JAVBSK010000025.1:0-4286 GCA_031556755.1 Bacteroidales bacterium
CAAAGGATTATACAATTGTGGTGAATCAGGCCAATCCGATGAGGGGAAAAACGATTTTTTTGACTTCGGAATATACCCTGACCGTCAAAAATGATTCGGCTTTCGCTTATTTACCCTATTTCGGAGTTGCTTCGTATGCTCCTTACGGAGGAGAGGGAGGCATCAAGTTTTCTGAATTGATGTCTGATTATCAAGTAAAACCAACAAAAAAACAAGATGGATGGGAAATAAAATTCAAGGTAACGACAGGAATGAACCTCCATTATCAATTATTCATATCGATATATAATAACGGAAGTTCTTCCCTGAATATAAGTTCTTATGAAAAGGATCCTATCTCATTTTCCGGAAATCTTTCGGAAGAATAGTATTTGTTTCTATTTAAAGAAAAATCTGATTACGTCGTTTCCATTTGCATAAAGCAATAGGGATATCAGAAAAATCATTCCGGCCATTTGGGCGTATTCCATGAACTTCTCACTTGGTTTACGCCTTGTGATTACTTCATACAGCAAAAACATCACATGTCCTCCGTCTAAGGCCGGAATCGGGAGCAGGTTCATGACCCCAAGTATAACGGAAAGGAAAGCAGTCATGCTCCAGAAAGAATACCAATCCCAAACCGGGGGAAAAAGCGTACCGATGGTACCAAAACCGCCTAAACTCTGAACCCCTTCTTTGGTGAAGATCATTTTTAACTGCTGTACGTAAAAGGATAGTTTTCGGATACAATAAGACGCTCCTGCGGGAATGGATTCAAAGAAGCCATAGTCGTTTTTAACCACAGACGGGATATTTCGTTGGGAGACAAAACCTATTTTTCCATCTTTATCGACATTGACATTCATCATTTTCGTTTCATCTCCTCTTTTCACTGCAATTTCCACCTGTTGACCCTTATTTTTGCGCAATTCCGAAGAGAATACGGCAAAAGCGACAGTAGAATTTCCATTTACAGAGAGAATACTATCTCCATGCAACAGACCTGATTTTTCGGCATTTGAACCGGGTACAATACTATCGACGACAGTTTGCGCCACATCGGCAAATACGGTTTTGGAGGCCAACACCTGATGCATGAAATCTTCCGGTAAGGTCAATATTTTTTGCTCTCCGTTTCGGATCAATGTCACGTTTTCTGCATCTATGATTTTAAATATTTCCAGATCATCATACCGTTCCAGTTTATCGCCATCAGCGGCAACGACAATATCTCCATTTTCAAATCCTGCCTGAAGAGAGGCGCTACTGAAATAAAGCGGAGTTTTATCTATCTGAATGTAGCTGTCACCCCAACTGAAAACAACCATTGAATAAATCAAAAATGCCAGTACAAAATTCATCAGAACTCCACCGATCATAATCAACAAACGTTGACCTGCCGGCTTGGAGCGGAATTCCCAAGGCTGTTCAGGTTGAGCCAGTTGTTCTTTATCCATACTTTCATCAATCATCCCGGCAATTTTCACATATCCTCCGAGAGGTAGCCATCCGATACCATATTCCGTATCACTATTCTTGGGTTTATATTTAAAAAGAGAAAACCAGGGATTGAAAAACAAATAAAATTTTTCAACCCTCACTCCGAATAATTTGGCAAACATAAAATGTCCGAACTCATGAACAATGACGAGTATAGACAAACTTAAAATCAGTTGTAGCGTTCTTACTAAAATTGGTTCCATAATTTTTTTTCTTAAAGAATGAGAAACAAATTAAACGAAAACCGTTCACTCTCTCCCATTCTTTCATTTATTTCATTTTCTTCATTTATTTTATTCTCTTCATTTCATCAACTCCTCCGCTTTGGCTCTCGCTTCCGCGTCGGTTTGTACATAATCTTCATATTGAGGAGAAAGGGAGACCGGAACAGATTGCATTGTTTTTTCAATCACATCACTCATCTGCAAAAAGCCTATCTCTTCTCTCAAAAAAGCGGCTACGACCACTTCATTCGCCGCATTCAGGATACAGGGCATAGTACCTCCCGTCCTGATCGCCTCATATGCAAAAGTCAGGTTCCGGAACCTATCCGTATCAGGAGCTTCAAAAGTCAGGCCGGTATATTTTCCGAAATCCAGGCGTTCCAGTGAAGAAGACAACCTGTCAGGATATGACAAGGCATATTGTATAGGCAAACGCATATCGGGTAAACCCAATTGCGCCTTAATAGATGAATCGCTGAACTGTACCATCGAATGAATGATCGACTGCGGATGTACAAGCACCTCTATCTGTTCAGGTTGTACGCCAAATAACCACTTAGCTTCAATCATTTCAAAACCTTTATTCATCAATGAAGACGAATCAATGGTCACCTTAGCCCCCATGTCCCAATTCGGATGTTTCAGAGCCTGGAATTTAGTAACATAAGCCAATTGTTCTTTGGTCAATGTTCTGAACGGACCGCCGGACGCTGTCAGGATAATTTTTTCTATGGGATTATTGTATTCTCCCACAAGACATTGAAATATGGCGGAATGTTCCGAATCTACAGGTAATATCGGGGTTCGATGTTCCATCGCCAAACGGACAATCAACTCTCCTCCGACGACCAGGGTTTCTTTGTTGGCTAAAGCAATTGTTTTTCCGGACTTGATTGCGGAAATCGTAGGTCTCAATCCCGAATATCCGACCATCGCAGTCAGTACGATATCAATCGGTTCCGCCTGAACAACTTGACAAATGGCTTCCTGACCCGCCCAAACTTTTATCGGCAAATCACGCAAAGCTTCTTTCAAGGTAAAATAATGATTCTCATTGGCGATTACAACCATTTCCGGCAAGAATTCCCGGGCTTGCTGAATCAACAAACCGACCTGGTTATTGGCGGTCAGGGCGTATATTTCAAACACATCAGCATGTTCCTTAACCACTTGTAAAGCCTGAGTCCCAATAGAACCGGTCGAACCGAGAATCGCTATCTGTTTTTTCTTTTTTTCTGTCTCTGTCATAGTATTTAAAATACAATCACTGTTTCAGGATCTACAGGAATGCCGTTGAACCAGACTTCAAAATGCAGGTGCGGACCTGACGATAATTTTCCAGTGCTCCCGACTAAAGCAATCGCTTCCCCGGCCACAACATGATCCCCCATTTTCTTTAATAACAAATCGTTGTGTTTATAGATAGACATCAATCCATTTTTGTGTTGAAGTTGTATTACATAACCTGCATTGGCATCGAACCCGGTAAAAACAACCACTCCATCCAAAGTCGCCAATACACTTTCTCCCTGCAATGCGGCAATATCAACTCCGTAATGTTTATTTTTCAAATCATACCGGGAGGATATAATACCTCTTGTGGGACGAACAAAAATTTCGCTTTCAAGCACCTTATTGGTCGATATGGAAGATAAATTATATTTTTCTTCCTCCTCATAACGGGTAATGAATTCTTTTGTTGCTTTTGATTTGGAAAAATCAACAAGCGTATCTTTTTTCAATGTATCCATTCGAATCTGTTCAACAGTGGTCTCTCCTTTCATTATGCCCACAATGTTCTCCATGTAAGCAGTCTGCATACCCAGGAGATGCTCCAATGAATCCACCTGAAGGGCGTTACTGACTATCTCTTCCCGGATTTCCGAATCCAGGTAACCCGGCAGATAGTTTCGGATAGGTGTATTGATGATGACGACAGCGGTTAACGCTATCAAAAAAGACGCAAACAAAACAATCACAAAAAAAGCCGAAAGTCCAGATACCCGAAAGATAAAAACATCTTCCAAGGTATTTTCATTCAGAATAGTAAGCTTATACTTGAAACGTATTTTTTTCCAAAAATTTATTTTATTACGTTTTTTAGCCATAATCCGCTCTTGAGTCCGCAAATTTACGTGAAGTTTTTCGTTAAACCTCATTTAATTGATATAAAAATCATTAAGCACATCCATAAGCCGGACTTTCCGGGTGTTTTCGTCATAAAAAATATCTACACCCAGATAAAACGATTATAAAATACGGTTTTTTATGTAAATTTGCACCTTCAAAAACAGACAAATGAGATTCTTTCTTTCTTTTATCGTCCTTTTTTTTTCTTATTTTTCTACGTTCGCTCAGCCCAAACATGAAATCAGGGCCGTCTGGCTCACTACCAATTATGGATTAGATTGGCCTGATAAACCGGCGGTAACGTCTTCCGACATCGAACGACAAAAGGAGGAACTGAATCAGATTTTGGATAAATTACAGGCCGCTCACTTCAATCTTGTTTTTTTTCAAGCCAGATTAAAAGGAACAACTCTTTATCCGTCTTCCATAGAACCCCGCAGCAAAATCATA
>JAVBSK010000212.1:0-10445 GCA_031556755.1 Bacteroidales bacterium
GGATCTACACATACCATTTTCTTTTTGGCTTCTTCGTCTGTGATGACATAATTGATGGTGACCTCAGCACCCGTACCGGCAGTGGTCGGTAAGGCAATGATGAATACGGATTTATTTTTGGTAGGAGCGACGCCTTCCAATGATTTTATATCTGCAAATTCAGGGTTATTGACTACGATTCCGATGGCTTTAGCAGTGTCTATGGGAGAACCGCCTCCCAAAGCGATAATGAAATCGGCTCCGGATTCTTTGAACGCCTGAACGCCTGATTGTACGTTGGCAATGGTTGGATTGGCTTTTACATTGTCATAAATCTCGTAAGGCATGGATGCTGCATCCAGTACATTTGTGATTTCTTTGGCGATGCCAAATCTGACTAAGTCTGCATCTGTTACAAGAAACGCTTTGCGGAAGTTTCTTCTTGCGCTTTCCGTGACGATCTCTTTCCTGGAGCCGGCTCCGAAATAGGCCGTTTCATTCAAAATAACTCTACGTGATACACTCATGTTTTAGAAATTTATAGGGTTTATAAAAATAATAAGATTCAACTTTTCCAGAAACCTGGCGTAAATAAAAGCATGATGGGAAATAGTTCCAAACGCCCCACGAGCATCAGTAAGGAACATACCCATTTGGACAAATCCGGAGTATTATGAAAATTTCCCGCCTGGGATCCTAATCCGGGTCCAATGTTGCTGATGGACGTGATGGCGGCTCCCCAGGATTCTTCGAATGTGAGTCCGGTCGCCGTAAGTGCGACTATACCAATGAATATGGTCGACATATAAAGAAAAGCGAAAGCCAGTATTCTCTGAACGACATCTGCTGACACGACATTTTTGTTTATCCTTACGAGGATAATGGCTTTGGGATGCAGTTGTTTGTTGAGTTCGTTGATGGCTGTTTTGGACAATATGGCAAACCTGATGGTTTTCAATCCTCCACAAGTGGAACCTCCGCATCCGCAAATGATCATGATGATGGTCAGTGTAGCAATATAAAAAGGTCCCCACTGGGTGAAATCTTTGGTGACAAATCCGGAGGTGGAAATCAATGAGGATACCTGGAAGAATGAATGCCGGAATGTCTCAGGTAAGTCTCCGATTTGATGAGAAAAATATAGTCCGCAGGTAATCACTATGGTTACTCCGGCAGTGATTGATAAAAACCATCTCAATTCTTCGTCTTTCAGCAGTTTACTGAAGTTCCCTTTGAACATGAAATACCACATGGTAAAGTTGATGGAACCGACTAACATGAATATGGATATGACGTAATCAATGTATGCGGAATCCCAATGGGCGATACTTGCGTTTTTGGTAGAGAATCCTCCGGTGGACATGGTAGAAAAAGCATGATTGCAGGCGTCAAAAAGATCCATCGGGCCTATCCAGAGAAGAATTGTGAGTAATGCGGTGAAAAACAGATATATACCCCATAGTCGTTTGGCTATTTGTCCGACCTTGGGACGGAATTTATCATGCGGGACACCGGTAGTTTCATCTTCGAGAAGATGGGCGGTACCGCTGTCGGCGACCATGGGAAGAAAAGCCAGTACGAAAACAATCATTCCTAATCCGCCGATCCATTGAATCAGGCTTCTCCAGAATAATAAGCCTTGGGGTAAGGCTTCTATATTTTCCAGAATAGAAGAGCCTGTTGTTGTCAGGCCGGAAACAGTTTCAAAAAAGGCGTCCGTGATTGATGGTATGGCATTGGAAATGTAGAATGGAATCATGCCGAAAATGGAAAACAATATCCAGGATAATGAGATCATCAGGATGCTGTCTCTTTTTTCTATCATCTGAATTTTGCTGTTATAGCCGATGTAACTCAATGCGGCGCCAAACACAAATGTGAGTCCGCTGCAGAAAAGTAAATACCGGGTAGAATCGTCTTTGTAATAAATGGAAACGAAGGCAGATAAGAGAAGAAGTACGGATTCCAGACTTAATATGAATCCCAATACTTTGAATATGAGTTTGATATGGATTTGCTTTTTCTTCATAAGTCAATGGAAGTATTCTTCTAATTTTCTCATGGCGGTATCCAGGCAGAAAACGACAACTGTGTCTCCTGTTTGGATTTGAGTCTCTCCATCGATGATCATGGGCGCTCCGTCCCGGATCAAACCTCCCAATGTCAGGTCTTTCGGCAGATTGAGGTTTTTGACGCTTTTTTTTGTTATTTTGGATCCTGGATTGGCTTTTAGTTCTGCTACGTCTGCTTGGGCGAATGTCAGACATTTCACGTTGGAAACATCGGCATCCAGCAGATGTTGGTAGATATGGCTTGCTGCAATCAATTTCTTGTTGATGATTGTTCCGATGTCTAACTTCTCAGCCAACGGAATATAATCAATATTTTCGACCTGGGCTACAGTTTTCTTAACTCCCATTGTTTTGGCGGCCAGGCAGGCCAGAATATTGGTTTCCGAATTTTCCGTCAGGGCGATAAATGCATCACACCCGGGAACATTTTCCTGTATCAGTAATTCTGTATTCCTTCCGTCTCCGTTGATTATCAGTGTATTGCCGGATACATATTCGGCCAGTCGATAACTTCTCTCCTTGTCTTTTTCTATGATTTTTATCCGGATATTGCCTGGAAGGTATTCACTCAATTTGACGGCGATCCGGCTACCTCCCATGATGACTACTTTTTTGATCTGGTAGTTTTCTTTTCCGGTTTGTTGCCGGATAACATCTATATGTTCTTTCAGAGTGGTGAAAAAAAGGATGTCTCCCGCTAATAATTGATCGTTTCCTCTCGGGATGATGGTTTCAGTTCCCCTTTTGATAGCGACAACGTGGTATATCTTTTCGTCTTTGGATAAGTCATAAAGATACTTATTGGCAATCGGAGCATTTTCCCGGATTTTTACGCCGATAAGTATAAGCGCTCCGCCGCAAAGTTCCCACCATTGTCTGGCCCAGGGCCTGTTCAATGCGCTGACGATTTCCTGTCCTGCCAACATCTCGGGATAGAAGAAAGAGTCTATTCCTAATTGATTGAAAAATTCTTTGTTTTTGGGGAGTAAGTATTCGTAGTTATTGATTCGGGCGAAAGTTTTTTCGGCTCCCAGCCTGGTAGCCAACATGCATGCTGTCATGTTGGTAGACTCTTCCGGAGTGACGGCAATGAACATCCCGGCTTCGTCGACTCCCGCTCTTTCGAGATCTTTGAGTGAGGTCGGATTACCCTCGATCGCCATGATATCAAGGTGGTCGGTGAAACTTAACTTTTCTTCATCAGGATCCATAATGACAATATCCTGAGCCTCTTTTGCAAGTAATTTAGATAAATGTGTGCCGACTTCTCCCGCTCCGGCGATGATGATTTTCATGAAATAATCCGATACTTAAGAAATTAATGGAAATTCACGCAGACTTTAGCACCATATGTCGGTTCGAGAGACCTGAAGCTTCCAACATGATAGGATTGAATCCCCAGATCGGGTTTCAGTGTCAACCGGGCTTTATCCCCAATATTCCAACTCAACATGTTTCTTTGATTAATTTTACCGGCGCTTACCGGTGCATCTATCATAGACCAGATATAGTTACCGAGATAGATCATGGTAAATAAAATAAAACCAGCCTCCTCTCCATCATCATAGTCATAATAATAGTTATCATTATGATAATCATATTCATCATACGAGTTTACAGCGCAGGCCATCATTCCGATAAGTGATCCTGCCCATATTCCCGTCATCAAAGCTCCTTTTTTATATTCTCCGTTGTAATATTGTCCGCCGCCCGGTAACAATAAGGAAAAAAGACACGAAAGAGCAGGTTCTTTTCTGCTGAAAGATTGACTCGTTTGTCTTTGGTTGAATACCTCTTTTTCTCCATTGGAATATTTGATCATGAATATATCAGATGAGGGAACTGTAAATAAAGGTCCTTCCTGAAAGGATATTTTCTTGTATTTGATTTCGTACTTGCTTACTTCTTTGATTTCCGCCCTGATCTCTTCTCCGGTTTTCAATACAATTGTGTCTTGAGCGAAAGTTTCATTCAGGAATAAGCCAAATGACAAACAGAACAAAACGGCTAAAATTTTTTTCATTTGTATAAATTAATTTATTTATGAAACTTAAGTATCTGGTTTTTTATGCTTTCCGAATCCATCCCGCAAAGTTTGTACAATTCGGGAATAGAACCATGTTCTATGAACTTGTCAGGAACCCCGATCCGTTTGATTTGGGGAGTATATCCGTTTTCATTCATGAACTCCATGACGGTAGAGCCTAATCCACCCTTGATTGTCCCATTCTCGACAGTTATGATGTATTTATAATTTTTACCCACTTCATGCAGTATTTCCGTATCGATAGGCTTAAGAAAAATCATGTCATAGTGAGCCGTTTCAATACCGGATTCCCTTGCTTTTTCGATCGCTTCTTTGGCGATGTACCCGATAGGACCGATGGAAAGAATGGCAATGTCTTTTCCTTCTTTCATCTTCCTTCCTTTCCCTATGGGTAATATTTCCAGGGAATTTCTCCAGTCTTTTAATTCACCCTTACCTCTCGGATAGCGGATGGTAAAAACGCCATTTCCTTTTTGGATTCCTGTGTACATGAGGTTTCTTAAGTCATGTTCATTGATGGGAGAGGAGATGGTCATATTGGGAATGCAGTTCAGGTAGGCCAGGTCGAAAACGCCATGATGCGTCGCTCCGTCTTCTCCGACTAATCCTCCGCGATCCAGGCATAGAACCATGTCCAGGTTTTGTAAAGCTGCATCATGGATGATCTGATCGTATGCCCGTTGCATAAAGGACGAATAAATATTGCAGAACGGAATCATTCCTTCTTTAGCCAATCCAGCGGAAAAGGTAACGGCGTGCGCTTCCGCGATACCGACATCGAAAGTTCTCTCTGGCATTTCCTTCATCAGGAAAGACATGGAACAACCGGTAGGCATTGCCGGAGTGACTCCAACCACTTTTTCATTCTGCCTGGCTAATTCAACCAGGGTATGTCCGAAAACATCCTGATAGAGTTGAGGCTCGTCCAATGAATGTTGAATGATCCGCTTCCCGGTTTCTTTGTCGAACTTCCCGGGAGCATGCCACTCTGTAGCTGATTTCTCTGCTGGCTTATATCCTTTTCCCTTCCGTGTGACGATATGCAGTAGCTTGGGGCCTTGCAAATCCTTGATATCGTTCAGGACTTTCACCAAACCTTCCACGTCGTTCCCGTCGACAGGGCCGAAATAACGGATATTGAATCCTTCGAAAACATTTTGTTGTCCTGTGAGTAAAGCCTTCAGACTGTTGTTGAAGCGCAGTATCAAACCTTTTCCCTGGTCATGTATCAAATTATATTTACGCATAGTTTGGTACAGATCGTAGCGGATTTTATTGTAGGTGCGAGAAGTCGTGATATTGACTAAGTATTGACTCATGCCTCCAACATTGTTATCGATGGCCATGTTATTGTCGTTTAATACGATCAAGAGATTATTAGGAGCGGAAGATGCGTTGTTCAAGCCTTCGTAAGCCAGTCCTCCGGTCATTGAACCGTCTCCGATGACGGCGACTACTTTTCTGTCTTTTTCTCCTTTTAACGAAGAGGCGATAGCCATTCCCAAAGCGGCGGAAATGGAAACGGATGCATGTCCGGCAATAAAAGCGTCATATTCGCTTTCTTTGGGATTAGGGAATCCGGAGATTCCTCCCAACTGACGGAGGGTGTCGAATGTGTCTTTTCTTCCGGTCAGGATTTTGTGGGCGTATGCCTGATGACCGACATCCCATACGATTTTATCGTACGGAGTGTTCAGAACATAATGTAAAGCCACAGATAATTCTACTGCACCCAGGCTGGATGCAAAATGTCCCGGTGTTTTTGATAAAGTTTCTATAATACAATCTCTTAACTCCTGACAAACCTGTATCAGTTGATCGGCGCTAAGCTTGCGAAGGTCTGATGGATATTTTATTTTTTCAAGTAAATTATAGTCCTTGTTGTTTGACATGACGATTTTAAAATAATTTTTCAAAACTACATAATAAACCGGATATTAATATAATTTTGTGATTGAAAATGAATTTTAGAACAGAAATAAAAATACCTGCGTCCGATTTTAAAATAACTCATAGGGATGAACTCATGATGATGGGCTCCTGCTTTGTCGAGAATATATCGAGAATGTTGGTTTCTTCAGGTTTTGATGTTGATCTGAATCCTTTTGGTATTGCATATAATCCGGCTTCTGTTGCTAAAAATATAGATATATTATTGCAATGCAAAAAATATACCATTCGGGATTTGTTTGAATCTCAGGGCGTTTTTCATAGTTTTGATCACCACAGTCAGTTCTCGGATGCATCGTCCGAAAGGTGTTTGAACCGGATCAACGAACGGGTAAGCAGATCTTCCAGGAAATTAAAACAGCAATCTTTACTGGTCGTTACATTTGGGACGGCGTTTGTTTATTCTTTGAAAGAAACAGGACAAATCGTTTCGAATTGTCATAAGTTGCCTGAAAAAGCATTTGAAAGGACAAGATTATCTGTGAATGAAATTGTTTCCGAATGGAGTAGTTTGGTTCTCAAGCTGAGAACATTCAATCCGGAACTGAAAATATTGTTTACCGTCAGTCCTGTCCGTCATTGGAAAGACGGAGCTCATGAAAATCAACTCAGTAAATCGACTTTGCTTTTATCCATTGATGCATTGATGAAGGATTATCCTTTCATTTATTATTTTCCTTCCTACGAAATTTTAATGGATGAGTTGAGGGACTATCGTTTTTATGCCGATGACATGCTTCATCCTTCGAATCAGGCGATTGAATACATTTGGGAAAAATTTTCCCTGACTTTTTTTGATAAAAAAACCGTACAGTTGGCCAACGAACGGATGAGGATTCAGAAGTCACTGGAACACAAGCCGTTTCATCCGGATTCGGAAAGATATCAGGAATTTCTTAAGAACATACAACATAAGTTGGATGATTTCGATAAGAATTGCCGATGATTGATCGGGGGGGGAGAGTTGAAAATTAAAGATTAAGAGTGGAGGATTAAAAGAAATATCATTTCAATTCTCCACTCTCATATTTACCATCTTAAAAAAAGCCCTTGCGACTAAAATGATTTCCTGATTAGGAATTGCAGATTAGCTGTGACCGGGTGAAGCTGTTGAGTAATCTTTTTTTACATCCGGTACTGTTTTAACAGGTTAATCATCAGTTTTATCAATCCCTTTTTCTGATAATTTAGCAATTTTTTCTTTCAGTTTCTGACTGTTTTTATGCAGGTCACGTAATTCAAAAGCCAGCATAATTCTGAAAAATCCCATAAACATAAAAGCAAAAGCGACGATATAGACTGAAGCCAGGATTCCTGCAGCCGGTTGCCAGATTATAGCTATGGAGCAAAGAACAGCAAGAATGCCGAATACGAGGTACCATCCCCATCCTTTAACTCCCATCTTACTGAAGTCAATTGATAATCCAATGGCTGTAAATCCACGGAACATAATCCAGAAAGCAAGGATAAGAGGAATAATGATGGCTGTCAATCCCGGATAACAAATCAGGAAAATTCCTAACAATAAGTCAATAATTCCGGAGGCAAGATACCATCCCCAGGCTGGAAGTACATTCTTGTTACTGACGGAAAAAACGATTTCAAGGATTCCGTTGGCAAACATACATACGCTGAAAAGAGCCACCAAAGCGGTATACCCTTCAAGAGGACAGAACATAAGCACTAAGGCTGTTCCGATAAACAGGATTCCCATAATAAGAGAAACCCACCAGTTTTTTACTGCATTTCTGATTTCTTCAACAAAAAATGTGTTCATACAATTTTAATTTAGTTGTTAATTAGTTGTTAATAAAAAAAGACCAACAAGCTAAGATAAGCCTGTTAATCAGATGAATATGGTTAAGTTTTATACTTTAATCATACTAAGAAATATATCGGTGCTTGAGTCTGTTGTATTGTAAATGTTTTTCAAAATCAGATGTGATTTCAATTGTAGTAGTAATCAAAAATGAGTTCAAATAAATAAAAATCAATTCCTAACTTTCCTAAGAACACATTCTGATTAAATTTTGTTTTATAAAATTATGTATAAAGAATTATATGATTGATAATGAGTTAAAAAGAATCACTGACCTGCCTCAAAAGTCAGCCTGTATTTTCTGTGTATATTTCTTATACGTTCGCTTTGCACTTATGCTTTTGTAATTCGTCAGTTAGTGATTGGCTCATATAATCTCACACAACCTCCATGCTTGGATATGTTTGATGCCGCTTGCATATTATCGATGTCACATGTTAATAGCAATCTATGTGAACTCTTTCTTTAATACCTCCACCCAGTTATTGATCCGTTGATCTGTGAGTTTGTCCTGATTTTCAATGTCAATGACCAATCCAACTAACATATCTTTTCTCAAGCCTCGGGATTTGTTAAATTCATAAGTATCGGGAGAGGTAAATCCGACGATGGAGGCCCCCGCATTTTCAAAGGCTTCAGCCAGGATACCAATCCCATCCGCAAAATTATCCGGATGTCTTTTTTGATCTCCCAGACCGAAAATAGCCACTTTTTTATTTTTTAACTGTGCAGTTTCCAATTCGGGAATCAACTCATCCCAATAAGTAGGAAGTTCGCCATCGAACCAGGTAGAGACACCTAGAATCAGATTTTCATAATGTTCAAAATTCTGACGTTCAGCTTTTTCGATAGAAATCACATCTATGATTTCTTTGGTAAATTTTTTTTGTATCTTTTGTGCAATAACACTCGTATTCTTAGATGCTTCAGTAGCATAGAATAAGCCTATTTTTTTCATATTTCTAATGTTTTACAAAATTAATGAGCATTGATTTCTATAATTTCATATCCGCTTATAATTACTTTATTTTCAATTCTGCATTCGTTAATAGGCTAATAATTCTTTCATTGCGTTATAAATTTTATCTTTTCCCGGTAGAACTGCATTCTCAAGATGATGATGGAAACCGACTGGAGTAAAAATAGAACCTACACGTTGTATGGGAGCATCCAGATGTTGGAACATTTCTGTCCCGATCATGGCCGCTAGTTCAGCTCCGAAGCCTGAAAAGATTTTATCTTCATGAACAATAAGTACTTTGCTGGTTTTCTTTACGGAATCAAAGATTGCTTCTCTATCCAGCGGAATCAAAGATCTAATATCAATCACTTCAATATCAGCTCCGTTTTCGCTGTATATCTGTTCAGCGGCTGCCAGACAGAGATGGCTCGTATTTCCATAAGTGATAACGCTTAAATCTTTACCTTCCCTGCGAATGCGGGCTTTTCCAAAAGGTACCTCAAAATCGTCAGGGACTACGGTCGATGCGTTTTCCGCATTGTATAAGGCTTTGGGTTCCAGAAACAAAGTCAATCCTTCTGAACGAATGCTGGTACGTAACAATCCGGCTGCGTCATCGGCAAAGGAGGGATAGACAATACGTGCGCCCGGCAAAGTGCTTAAAGCGCCTTCTATGGTTTGTGAATGGTATAATCCTCCACCAATGTATCCTCCGGATGCCAGACGAATGGTAATATTCGGAGAAAATTTTCCATTGTTACGCCAATATTCATGAGTGCATTCTACGTATTGTTCGACTGCAGGCCAGAAATAATCGGCAAATTCCGCACCTTCAATGACAATCCTGATCTTGGAATCGAAACGGCTCATTCCGTTGGCTGTACCGACAATATAATCTTCTGCAATAGGAGCATTGAAAACTCTTTTCTCCCCAAATTCTTTTTGTAAGCCTTTAGTGACGTTGAATACTCCTCCTTTTTCTTTGTTAGCAACATCCTGCCCCCACAGAAAAGTATCAGGATTGTGACGAAACTCGGCTTTCAGCGTTTCGTTGATTGCTGTTACCATTGATTTTCTTTCTCCTGTCTGATCGTGCATTCCATCAATATATTTTGCAGGATGATAAGGTTCCGGCAGAACATAGTCAAGTATGGTCGATGGATCAGGATCCGGCGCCGCCATTGCTTTCCTGTTGGCATTTTTCAGTTCTGTTTTTGCTTCTTCTTCTATTTGTTTCAACTCTTCTTCAGTGAAGCGTTTATAGCGCAATAACATTCTTCGGAATTTATCCAGGGGGTCAGCAGCTTTGACATAGGCCAGTTCGTGTTCGTCCCGATATAAAGTTTGTTTGTCGGAGTTGGAATGAGAACCAATACGGACACAGTTTGCATGTACGATAACAGGTTCTCCCTTGGAAATAGCATGCTTACGGGCTTCACTCATTGCATTCATCGAGTCAAAAACATCTTTACCGTTACAATGAATAATTCTCAGATTTTTGAATCCGGAAAAATTGTCGGCAACTTTTCGATTGGCTGTTTGTTCGCTTTTCGGGACAGAAATGCCATATCCGGTATCCTGTATGATAAAAACGACCGGTAAACGTTCTGTGCTGGC
>JAVBSK010000070.1:0-18429 GCA_031556755.1 Bacteroidales bacterium
GCCAGATTATTGATGTCACTTCGACTCAGTTCCGTATGCCAACGTTCTAATATATTTTCTACTTGTAATTGTATATTTTTATCTATTGTAGAAGTAATTAGTTTACCTTTTTCTGTTTTATAATAAAATGAGACCAGATGAGGTGCAATCTGGGGCAGGGGTGGGGGAGCTTCCGGCAAAGGTTCCGATAGCGCCAGCTCGTATGTCAATTCATCTATTTTTTTATTTTGATATAATTTATTCAGCAGTTTGTTTCTTTTTTTTAATAGATTCTTGCGGTTTTTGGACAGGTGAATCATTGAAGGTGCATTGGGTAATACAGCTAAAGTAGCAGCTTCCGCCCATGATAAGTCAATTGAAGCGTGTCCGAAATATCGCCATACCGCAGCTTCCAATCCGACGACATTACCTCCAAAGGGGGCATGGGATGCATATAGAGCTAATATTTTTTCTTTTGAGTAACTAAATTCCAGGCGAGTCGCCAGAATCATTTCGATAAGTTTTTCTCCGAATGTCCGGCTGGTTTTCCGGGACAACCGAATGGTTTGCATGGTAATTGTACTTCCTCCACTCTGAATATGTCCGGATTGCAGATTTTGAACGGAGGCTCTGGCAATAGAAATAGGATTAACTCCCCAGTGGTAATCGAAATATTGATCTTCAAAAGTGAGGATACATGTCTTAAATTTATCAGGAACGGTATCGGTTGGTGGAAACCTCCATTGATTGTCTGTGGCGATGCGCGCACCTAATAATTCTCCATTTTTATCAGTAACGACTGTAGAGTAGGGTACATTAAATAAAGATTTTGGCAAACAAAAGATATAAAAAATCACTAAAAGAATGATTGAAGCGAAGATGATTTTCTTTTTGTGAGTCATTGGATGATCAATTGCATGACACACTTTTATAAGGACAAGTGTATCATCGGAATTCATCGGAAGTTAAACGATGGTCTTCGGATCATAAATTTCCGTCGAGTTCCGTTTACTTCCGATGATATCTTCCGGATAAAATTATTTCAGACCTCTGTTTTCAAGCAGAGCGTCAATCTTGGGTTGCTCTCCCCTGAATTTCAGATATAACACATCTGCATCTTCGGTTGCTCCCGGAGCGAGAATATATTTGCGAAATTTAGCTGCAACCTCTTTATTGAAAATATCTCCGGTTTCTTCAAAAGCCTTGAATGCATCGCAATCCAAAACTTCAGACCAGATGTAGCTGTAATAACCGGCCGTATAACCTCCGGACATAATATGTTGGAAGTAAGTACTGCGATAACGTGGAGGGATTTGAGAAATCAAGCCTCTGTCAGCCAATGTTTTCGCTTCGAAAGCAAGTACATCCAGGTCTTCTGGTGTTTTCAGTACATGATAATCCATGTCCAGATAAGAGGCAGCTAAGTATTCGGTAGTTTTGAATCCTTGTCCGAACTTAGAGGATTTCACTATTTTATCAACCAATTCCTGGGGAATAACCTCTCCCGTTTGATAATGTTTGGCATATTGAGCCAACACCAGCGGATGAAATGTCCAGTGTTCCATTACCTGGGAAGGCAGTTCAACAAAGTCATTGGGTATATTAGTCGTTCCGTTGTAGTGTACATCTTTGAACAAGTTGTTCAAAGCATGTCCGAATTCGTGAAAGAAAGTCTCCGCTTCATCTGCACTTAATAACGCAGGTTTATCTTTGGATGGTCCGGAGAAATTACATACGATGTTGGTAATCGGTAAGATTCTTTTTCCTTCTGGCGTATAAGACTGGTCACGGAAAGTACCGCACCATGCTCCTCCTCTTTTGAATCCCGGACGAGCGAAGAGGTCCAGATAAAGTACTCCCAATTCAGTTTTTCCGTCAGCATCGAAGCAAAGGAATGTTTCTGCATCCGGATGAGGCTTTGCCACATTTTCCAATTTTTTGAAAGTGATTCCATATAATTGGTTACACAGCCAGAATACACCTTCTATGACGTTGTCGGATTTGAAATAAGGACGAATCATTTCTTCCGAAAGATCATATCTTTCCTGCATAATTTTTTCGTTGTAATATCTCCAGTCACAATACTCAAATGCCGGAAGTTTGGCTATCTTTTCCATGTCTTTCAATTCTTTTTTAGCCATATTCAGGGCAGGAGTCCAGAGTTGATCCAACAGGTTATATACATTTTTAGGGTTTTTAGCCATACATTCTTCCAAAGAATAGGATGCATAATTTTCATATCCCAGCAACAAGGCTTTATGAATCCTGAGATTGACCAGTTTCACTACAATGGCTTTGTTGTCTTTATCGTTATTGTTATTGCAACGGTTGATATATCCATCAGCCATTACTTTTCTCAAATCACGGTTATTTGCATATTGTAAGAATGGGATCACACTTGGATTATCCAATCCGAATAACCAGCCTGTTTTATTCTTTTCTTCCGCTCTTTTTTCCGCTGATTCAATCAGACTTTCCGGCAATCCCGCGAGGTCTTCTTTTTTATTGATCAATAATTCGAAAGAACTCGTTTCTGACAGCAAATTTTGCTTGAAAGTAGTTTCCAGGATAGATAATTCTTTGTTGATGTCTTTTAGTTTATCTTTGTTTTCCTGGGATAATAAAGCTCCGCTACGGACAAATTTTTTGTAAGTTTCTTCCAGTAATTTGGCATCTTCCGTATTCAGGCTGTATTTATCTTTGTTGTCGAAAACAAATTTCACTTTTTCAAACAGTGCCGCATTCATGGATATGTTGTCATAATGAGCAGAGAGTTTGGGCGTAATTTCAGATTCGAAAGCCAATGATTCGGGAGAACTTTGAGCTTCATTTACTCCGAAAAATATAGCGTTTATTTTGTTTAGTTGATTGAAAGAACGATCGTATGCAACGATTGTATTTTCGAAGTTAGCTTCTTCTTTGTTCTCAACAATCGCTTTGATGTTTTTCTCCTGATCGGCAAAGGCGCGTGTATAGGCGTCTTGATAATCTTTGATTGTTATTTTTTCGAAAGGAGGCAATTCGTAAGGTGCATCCCATTGCATGAACAGAGGGTTCGTCTCTTCCTTTTTTGTGCAGCTTGCAAAAATAAGTGCAGATGCTAAAATGCTCATAAGTAAATGTTTCATTGTTTTTAATATTTAATTGGAAGTTATTCAGCGATTACCAATAGTTTCCAGAATAAATAATTTCCGGTTAACTATCGGTTGATCCGGTTTAACTTCTGATAATTTTTGCCTGACTACCGGATTCTTTTGACAGAACCCTTGGATTTCAATCCATTGTCAATATCATATTCTTTTCTTCCGCCATGCGTCTCATGTTCAAAATCGCATAACGCATACGACCTAAAGCTGTATTGATACTGACTCCTGTGATATCTGCTATTTCTTTGAAACTCAACTCCTGATAATAACGAAGAATTAATACCTCTTTTTGGTTATCAGGAAGGTAATTAATCAGTTTCTTTACATCGGCAAATATTTGCAACCTGATGACTTCATCCTCGATAGTCCCGTCTGAGAATTTGGAGTTATTGAATAAATCCACTTCATATTCATCATTGGAAATAAGTTGTTCATTTTTTTCCTGACGAAAATAGTCTATGATCAGGTTGTGCGCAATGCGACTGATCCAGGCTCTGAATTTTCCGTTTTCGGTATATCTACCTTGTTTTATGGTTACAATGGCTTTGACAAAAGTTTCCTGAAAGATATCTTCTGCCAATTCTTTATTGCGGACTATAAAATAAATGTAGGAATAAACGTTGTTTTTGTGGCGACTTAATAACACATCAAAAGCGGTGTTATCGCCTTGAGAATAAAGAACAACCAACTCTTCGTCAGTCATGGATTTCAATGTAATCATTACTTTTTCTATTATAAATCAAAAGTAATTGTGTGCGATAGGCTTTAATATTTAATGGTTTACAAACACAAAGGTATAAAAGAAAATAATTAAAATACAAAATTTTTTGAAAAAAAAGAATAAAAAGCAAAAAAAAACGTTTCACCTCGTAAAAAAATAAAACGAGACAACCTGCTTGGTGCCTCGTTTTATCGGTAGAAAATGAATTATTTTTTAAGCCAGAAATCCGAGTAAGATACCGGCGGCAACAGCAGAGCCTATCACACCGGCGACATTGGGTCCCATAGCATGCATCAACAAATAGTTAGAAGAATCGTATTCCAGTCCGACGGTTTGTGAAATACGAGCCGAGTCGGGAACTGCAGAAACGCCTGAGTTTCCGATTAACGGATTAATCTTGTTTCCTTCTTTCAGGAAGAGGTTAAAGAATTTAACAAATAAAATTCCTGCAGAGGTTGCAATGATGAACGAAAGCGCTCCCAGTAAAAAGATTTTGATGGAATCCCAGGTCAGGAATTGAGTCGCTTGTGTTGAAGCTCCTACAGTGACACCCAATAAAATCGTAATGGTATCGATGAGCGGACCGCGAGCTGTTTCCGCCAGACGGCGTGTCACCCCGGATTCTTTCAATAAGTTACCAAAAAATAGCATTCCCAACAATGGAAGCCCTGAAGGTACCAGAAAACAGGTTAGTAATAAACCTACAATCGGGAAAATAATTTTTTCCGTTTGTGAAACCGCACGGGGTGGTTTCATGCGGATCAACCGTTCCTTTTTTGTTGTAAACAGTTTCATCAAAGGAGGTTGAATCACAGGAACCAATGCCATGTAAGAATATGCGGAGATTGCAATGGCACCCATCAGATTAGGCGCTAGTTTGGACGACAGGAAAATAGCTGTAGGTCCGTCTGCTCCGCCGATAATACCAATTGCTCCGGCTTGATTGGGTTCAAATCCCATCATCAGTGCTAAAATATAGGCGCCGAAAATACCAAATTGGGCGGCTGCCCCGATAAGCATTAATTTAGGATTGGATATTAATGCGGAGAAGTCGGTCATAGCTCCGATTCCTAAAAATATTAATGGAGGATACCATCCTTGTGTCACTCCCTGATAGAGTATATTCAATACAGAACCTTCTTCATAAATTCCCAATTGCAGACCGGCATCTTTAAATGGAATATTTCCGATCAGAATACCGAATCCTATAGGAATTAAAAGCATGGGTTCAAATTCTTTGGCGATAGCCAGGTAAATAAAAATCAAACCGATTACAATCATCGCCAAGTGTCCGGGAGTTGCGTTGGCAAATCCCGTATAAGTAAGAAATGTTTCTATGTTTTCCATTAGAAACGATATGAAACTACTTCCCATAATTTTATTCTATTACGATTAGTTCTGCTCCTTCCAACACAGAATCTCCTTTGTTTACTTTGATTTCTTTTACAACACCGTCGCGATCAGCGCTGATAGAGTTTTCCATCTTCATGGCTTCTAATATTACCAACTTTTGTCCTTTTTTGACTGAATCGCCAGGTTTACATGAGATGTCCAAGATGGTTCCGGGAAGCGGAGATCTCAAGACGCCCGGAGCGGATGATGCTTGGGCAGGACGACTGATAGGAGGTACCGCCGCTTGGGCAGGACGTTTAATGGTAATCACTTGTTTTTTTACCGGTTTATGCATTTCCACTTTATAGGGAGTTCCATTTACTTCCACTTCAGCGATATTGTCCTCAATGCTGTTTACTATTACTTTGTAAACATTTCCGTTGATTGTGTATTTGAAATTTTTCATTATTTTATATGGTTACGAATTCCGAGTTACATGTTACGAATACTTTACTGATTCATATAACTAAACTCATTACTTAAATTATTTTTTTGGTAATTCTCTCAAAGTGTATATCTTAGAACTCCACGGGGAGTAGTTCCGGGCTACATTCTTAATGGTAAGCACCGTATTTTCGTCGTCGTGTTCATCTTCGGTAATTTCGTGAATGGCCATTGCAATAGCTGCATAAATCTCACCTGAACTGGTGGCGACTCCTTTGGCTTCTTCTTTACTTAATCCGGATACCTTCATCGCACGTTTGCGACTTAGTACCATGGCTGTGTTTCCTGCAAATTTGAAAACAAAGAAAAGAGCGATCAATCCGATGAAAACGATACCCATGGCGGTAATTGTCATACCAATTCCTCTCTCATCTTTCGCTTTCAGATTATCAATCTTAGCGTTTGAACTAAGAATCAGATTGTTTGTATTGGGAGTAACCTTTTCGTAATATATCCAAAGTTTATCTCCTCTTGAATACAAGGAATTGTGCGCTATTTCTTCTTTCAAACGTTTTTGATCCCAACCGTCTTCAACTAATCCGTAACTGATATCGGGACGTTGTCCGGAGGGAACTGTGATTTCATCTATCAAAGTTTTTCCATCCGAATCATAAAGGGCTATGTAATTTTCCTTTTCAGGATCGAATGTGAAATTCAGGTGAAAAGTTCCATGGTGAGGAGCGTCGTCCGCCCAAAAAAGAGCATGTTGACGAGGTTTTATTTTCGTCAATGCATCTCCTTTGGGAATCATATATTTCTTCGGATTATTCGGTTCATTGGTAAGGAAGCATCCTGCCATATCTACCGTTGCCGGAGATGAATTGAAAAGTTCAATCCAGGGTTTTTTCTTGCCATAATCGTCAAGAAAATTATCATGATTGATTACAAGTATCTCATTCAGTTTGAGAGAAGAGGTTTTCTGTGCGTTGACACTCAGGAGAATTGCAAAAACAAACAGCAAGCCTATCCCTATTTTTTGTTTTGTTATCATAATTTCTGAAGTTAGAAGTATGAAGCTGGAAGTATGAAGCTAGAATTTAGGAATTTAAATTTTCACTTCCTACTTCCCCCTTCTTTTATAACGGTAAATTATCGTGCTTTTTAGCCGGATTCACTTGTTTTTTAGTAGACAATTGCTGTAATGCACGAATCACGCGGAAACGTGTATTTCTCGGCTCGATGACATCGTCAATATAACCATATTTAGCTGCATTATATGGATTCGCAAACGCTTTGTTATATTCCGCTTCTTTTTCCGCCAAACATGCTGCGGGATCTTCCGCTTCTTTGGCTTCCTTGGCATATAATACTTCTACGGCTCCCGCTCCTCCCATTACAGCGATTTCAGCGGTAGGCCACGCATAGTTCATGTCTCCACGTAACTGTTTACAACTCATTACGATATGTGCGCCTCCATAGGATTTGCGCAAAGTTACTGTTACTTTAGGAACAGTGGCCTCTCCGTAGGCGTACAATAGTTTTGCTCCGTGAACAATTACTCCACCGTATTCTTGTCCTGTTCCCGGAAGGAATCCCGGTACATCGACGAGAGTCAGGATAGGAATATTGAATGCATCACAGAAACGAACAAAACGGGCTGCTTTGCGGGAAGCATTGATATCTAATACTCCGGCCAGGCGGTTGGGCTGATTGGCGACAATACCTACGGAACGTCCATTCATGCGGGCAAATCCGACAATGATGTTTTGGGCGTAATCTGCATGTACTTCAAGGAATTCTCCATTGTCAATAATCGCTCCGATTACTTCATACATGTCGTATGCTTTATTGGGGCTGTCTGGAATGATTTCGTTCAGAGAATCTTCCAATCTGTCAATAGGGTCATTTGTTGCGGTAGCAGGAGCTTCTTCAAGGTTGTTTTGAGGCAGAAAGCTCAGTAATTTGCGAATTAGTTTGATGCCTTCTTCTCCGTTTTCAACGGCGAAATGAGTGACTCCCGAGCGGGTGGCGTGTACGGTAGCTCCTCCTAATTCTTCCTGAGTAACATCTTCCCCTGTTACAGTTTTTACTACTTTAGGTCCTGTCAGGAACATATAACTCATTCCTTTAACCATGATTGTGAAGTCGGTCAATGCTGGTGAATATACAGCACCTCCGGCACAAGGTCCGAATATTCCTGAAATCTGAGGTACAACTCCAGACGCCATGATATTGCGTTGGAATATCTCGGCATATCCAGCCAATGCATTGATTCCTTCTTGGATACGAGCACCTCCGGAGTCATTCAATCCAACGATGGGAGCTCCCATTTTCATAGCCATATCCATTACTTTACATATTTTTTGCGCCATTGTTTCCGACAATGAACCTCCGATAACAGTAAAGTCCTGTGCAAAAATATATACCAGGCGTCCTTCGATAGTTCCATATCCGGTGACAACTCCATCACCAAGATATTGTTTCTTTTCCATTCCGAAGTTTGTACAACGGTGTTGCATAAACATATCGAATTCTTCAAAACTACCTTCATCGAGTAACATTGTAATGCGCTCTCTGGCAGTGTATTTCCCTTGCGCATGTTGTTTTTCGATAGCTTTTTCCCCTCCGCCTAAACGGGCTTTCATCCTAAGCTCGATAAGCTCTTTTACTTTATCTAACTGATTGCTCATGTTGTATTGATATTAATTAAAAAATGAAAAAAATTAAAGTAATCTTTCATTTTCTTCATTTATTTTCATTCTATTATATTAATGTTGGCATAGTTCGGTAAGAACACTACAAGTGGATTTAGGGTGAAGGAAAGCGATGCTTAATCCTTCAGCTCCTAAACGGGGAGCTTTGTCGATCAGTTGTATCCCTTTTGCTTCTGCATCCGACAGTGCATCAGCTACATCCGGAACCGCAAAGGCAATGTGATGAACGCCTTCTCCTTTTTTCTCAATAAATTTGGCGATGGTAGAATCTTCGGAGGTAGGTTCCAGAAGTTCGATTTTTGTTTGACCGACTTGGAAAAATGCGGTCTTCACTTTTTGGTCTTCTACGACTTCGATGTTGTAGCACTTCAAGCCTAGGACCCGTTCGTAGTAGGGAAGGCATGCTTCAATACTTTTTACTGCGATGCCTAAATGTTCAATGTGAGTAATATTCATACCAACAAGAAATTAATTATTAATACGTTGTTGTTTTAATTTAATAAGATTACAAAGGTAGTTTATCTATTGAATTAATGAAATTTTTCGGTAAATTTTTCACACTTTCAGAGAATTTGTGCAAAATGAAGATGAAATTAAATGAGGTTAAATGAGATAAATAAAACGAAACAAAAAGAATAAAAAAGATATTTATTTCTTAAAAGGGTTATATCGTTTTATTTTGTAATAAAATAGGTTTAAAACCAGTTTCTTTTTTTTAGAAATCTCCAGACTACAAATCCTACTATTCCCATTAATATCCATGCATACAGGTAGCCATATTTCCAATCCAATTCGGGCATGAATTTGAAATTCATACCCCAAACGCCAACCAGAAAGGTAAGTGGAATAAAGATGGTTGCAACTATGGTCAACCGTTTCATGATATAATTCATTCTCAAATCGTTATTGTTTAAATATAAGTCGATTAAAGAGGATATGATTTCCCTGCAGAAATCCATATTTTGCAGTACGTATAATAACTGGTCGTATAGATCTTTGTAGAAAGGTAATTCACGTTCGTGAATCAGACTGTTGTCTGTCCTCAGTAGTTTGGAGAATTGTTCCTTGAGAGGAGACAATATTCTTCGTAATATGATTGTATTGCGTCTTTTTTCCTGGATTTCGACAATCAGGTTATCTTTCAGATTGTCGATATTCAATAGTTTTTCTTCCAGATCTTCCAGAGAGTCTTCCAGTTGGGAGAGGCAATGGTTATAGTTCCCAATGATTTTACTCAACAGGCTTGCAAACAGGAAGTCTGCATTGCGATTGTCTATTTTTACAGATCTGTTCTTGATAGAGTTATAAATATTTTCAAAAAGATCAACATCAGTTTCCTGAAAGCTGACGACATAATTTTTCCCGAGAATCAATGCAATATGTTCTGTCATCAATTCATTTTGCTGCTTCATATCCTGATAAACTCCTGAAAGGACAATGAATATATTATCATCAAATTCTTCGACTGAAGCGATGTGTTCGGAATTCAAAATATCTCTGGCATCCAGGTTGTTCAAACCGAAGTTTTTTGCCAGATTGATAATCAGTTCAGGATTGTTCATCCCCGTTACCCGTATCCAATGAACATAATCGCCATGTATCTGGTCAATAATAGTTTGTATCTGGTTTGTTTTTTGTTCAAAAAATTCATTTTCGGAATATTTGATAAAATGAATATTGGTCGGAGTTGGTTTATCTCCGATGTAATTGATTTTATCGTGCAATTGCAGGTGTTTATTTCGTTTTATTTTTTTTTTCATTGTTCCGGAAATTATGTTTTTGTATGATTTCAAAATCCAAATATAACAGTTATTCTTAAACCATTTTTATCAATATCGGAATTATTCAGATAAGTCAATCTTCTTACGTAATCAATGCGTATCAGTTTGAAAATATTTTCAACGCCGAGGGAGAGTTCCATATAGGGTGTTCTTCCCATTCTGTAGGAATCTGCCGGAAATAGGAACAGATCTGGGTTGTATTTCGGATCGTTTTTTTCGGATAAGCTTCCCATCAGCGCTTTAAAAGAAAAGACTTCCCGAAGCTTGAGTGTTTTTAAGTAAGGGATATGATTGAAAATCCAACCGTACATTTTGTACGATAAATCCAGAGAAGTATATTGGTCGTTAATAAATTCCAATGTATTCATCAGACTGTATGATTCGGGTAATATGGCGTAAGTTTGATTGGCATTGGGTAGAATCAACAGAGGGAAAGGCAATTCTCCCCAGATTTTTCCTGCTTTGATAATCATATCCAGATGTCCGTATCCGGATAGCCAGAAGCGTTTTTGAACGGCAATATCAGCGAGGTAGTAATCATATTCTCCTCCAAAAAGGTTTTTTATTCCGACGCTTTGATACAGAGAGAATACAGGTCCGTCATTCCTGAGCATAAAACGGGAATTTCGTCCGGGATAAAATTTCTGATTGAAAGAATAACGCAGGGTCAAACCCAACTCTGATGCATTGTAACTGTCAATGTTTATGATATTTCCATCTTCTTCTTTTAGAAAATGCAGATCTCCTGCAGCTTTTTCATTGCGGACATTATTCCATATTTTCCAATAAAGTCCGTTTTTATGTTCTTTTTCATACGAGAAATTATATTCTCTCCTGTAAGTCATCTTGTTGGAATTTCCTCGTTTGAAAGAAAAGAAAAAGTTATCCGGATCGGAATAAAAATAGTTTTGTCCGGGAATGTGTGAATCATATTGATAGTTGAATGCAAAATTACTTTTGGGATATTCATTTTCGTGAAACTGTTTGTCGGTTAAAGAATAAGTCAGCGTACCGGAATATTTCCACAAATGGTCTTTTGTTCCATATGCACCATATCCTTTCAGGAAGAAACGCTTGTTTAAGTTGGCGGTTGTAGTTCCCCCGAAACGCAATCTCAGCCCTTCCACATCGTTCCGGCTGATGGTACTCCAAACCGGCCCGATATCAAATTTGCTTGTCCTGGCGGAATTATTTGTATGCGCATAGTTAGTTCCCAGGATTTGAATCAGTTGTGATAACCAGTTCTCGGGATTGATATCACGAAGGTTATTCGTTGTTTCCGGATGAGCAGATTTCTGATCGTAATTTCTCCACAGACTGTCTGGTTGTCTGGTTGCATCAGGAAGAATTTCCACTTCATTGTTGGCGCTGAATGTGATATCTTTGTTTCTCAATGTATCATAGTTACTAAATATTCTTTCGTTCTTGGATATTACCTGATAAAAGAATTTAAAGATGGAGACATTTACTTCTATGTCGGAAGCGGATTTGGCCATGATACCGGAAAGTAAAGGATCGAAATATTGACTGATTTCAAAATTGGTAATGAAATTAATGTTTGTTTGCGGAGTAATTCTTAACGTGGATTTCCTGATGATATAACGGTTTGAGTCGAATTCGATCCAGCATTCGCCACTGAAACACAAACTATATGGATTTTTGGGAGAAAAAAGCAGACGGAAACATTTTGTGTCTTTATAATACACACTGTCGCCAATTTCATAATTATAAAATTTGAACGCATCAGGAGCAATCGGACTGACAAAACGCTTGAAGAACAAGTTAATCTGATGATCAAATATATTGACTTGTTTAAAAGTTTCATCGATAAAAGCATCTAAACTCTCGGTTTTTATTTGATTGAATAATCCACTTAATCTGATTGCTTTGATCAATGTTTTCTGACTGTTGTTTGTTTTCTCCCTGTATTCTTCCGAAAGTGTTTCTCGTATGGCAAAAACAGAAGGCTGTCCATTTCCGATTTTTGTTGTGTCTATATGGTTCAGAATAAAGCCCAGGTGTTCAGCCGTTTGTTGGTCACGGAGGTTTTGGGGTAATTTATTGATGGATAGAACCAACTTCTCATATTGTTCAAACTGGTAGTAATTCTTACTCTGAATATATCCGGAATCTCCTGTTGAAATGATTTTTCTGACAATTTCAAGTGTATCGATTGATTGAGCATATGAAGTATAGATCGTTGTTACTATACTAAATAAAAACAAGGTAAAAAAACGAGATGTCAAGAGGAATGGAATATGAATGACGTTTTGAGGAAACGAATTGTTTTTGAGTTTTAAATTCATTGAAAACGGTATGGATATTTCAACATGCTTATAAATAACACAAGTAAAACATATTTTGAACTATAATGTTTTTTTCTTTACTCCGTATTTTGCGTAACTGGCTTAGATCAATGTTGTTTTGAGGACATTATACTTTTCCGCCGGTGTCCGCCATTGCGAACTGTAAGCTACAAAGCTGGAAACTAATGAAACTCCGCCACTGAAGAACTTATCCGCTCATTAGGGTAGAATTTAAGTGGAATTATCCCAACCCAACAAGTGACTGGTTAATGATAGAAAGCAATAGTCCAATATTCGAAGTTCGAATTTTTGATGCAACAGGAAGAATCAAATATAAAGGTACGGAATCTACCATTCAGGTATCAGATTGGTGTCCTGGTATCTATTTTATAAATATGGAAACTTTCGATGGTGTTTTTAATCATAAGTTTCTGAAAAAATAACCGCATAGCCATTGTGTGGAAAATCAGTTAAAGTTACTTCTTTCTTTCTTCAGGTTTGTACCTTTTCCGGTATTCTTTGGGTGTAATTTCCATTTCCTGTCTGAAGGCTTTTGAAAAATGGAATGGATCATAATAACCCAATCGGAATGCGATTTCTTTGATTTTCAGGTCGGAAAATTGCAGATAAGAACAAGAGCGTTGTATCTTTAGTTGGCTATAATATTCCATAGGTGAATAAGATGTCTTTTCGGAGAATATTGCTCCGAAGTGAGAACATGAATATCCCACATGCTGGGAGATACTCTCCAATGAAATTTTGTTTTCCAGGTTATTTTTCATATATAATATACTTTTCTGGATAACATCAGTTTCCTTAACATTTTTGATTTCTCTGAACTGATTAATATATTTCAGGGAGGCAAGAAAGTGCATTAGACAGAAACTTGTATATTCCAGATTTTCAGGGCTGTATCCCATTTCCAAATTTTGATACATTTCTTCAAACAACAAAAAACGATCATTATATCTGCTTTTATCGGAATCTTCTATATTGATTATTTTACCGATGATCGAGGAAAACATGTGTACGTTTTCTCCGCAAAAGTGTAGCCAATATATACTCCATGGGTCATGATTGTCCGCTCCATAAGCGTGTTTTTCATTACGTGGTAATATAAATGCCTGGTTTTGAGATAAAAAATATTCTTCATTATTGTAATGAACCCAACCTTCACCTTGTTCACAATAGATGAATACATATTCATTCGTTCCTCGTTCTCGTTTTCTGAAATGGTACTTGGCTTTGGGGTAATAACCGATATGAGTGATGAATAATTGTTTGGTAATGCTATTTTCGGTCTGGAAGTTCCGGATATTATAAGGCGTAATAATCGCTTTTTCCCCTTTGAACCCATCTGCTATTTTTTCCATATTGAAGAATTAAAATGTTTTACAGGATGTTATAATTAAGGATTTTCTCAGAGTTCACTCTTCATTACTCTTTGGCGAAAATAATGAAATAAAATTATCTATACAAATTTTTCCAAAAATACCAATAAAGCATTCATAGATATTTTTAATTTTCAGAACCATGACCAGTAGCGGAACAGGGCCTCAATATAGTAATAATCCGCATAAGAAAGCGAAGCGTCCACTTCGTGATTGTCGGGCTTATGACCAGTTGAATGCAACAAGAATGAAGGTTTTGAATTTCCGGATTGATATTCCTTTGAACTCAATACTTTCAACATGTTTACTGCCGCAGTTTTGTATGTTTTAGCTTTGGTTTTATTGTCTTCCAAACAGGATAATTCCAGCAATGCCGATGCTGTAATTGCCGCTGCCGATGCATCACGAGGTTCATTGGGAATATTTGGGGCGTCAAAATCCCAATAAGGAATGAAATCATCTGGAAGTCGTGTCAAATAGATATCCGTTATCTTCTCTGCAAAGCGAAGATATGTTTTATCTCCCGTTTCCCGGTATGCAACCGTATATCCGTAAATCGCCCAGGCTTGTCCACGCGCCCAAAAACTTTCATTTGTATAGCCTTGATGAGTCAGTCCTTTGATAAATTTACCGGAAACGGTATCATAAACGGCTACATGATAACAAGAACCATTCTGTCGGAAATGATTATTCATGGTCACATTTGCGTGAGAAACGGCCAAATCATATAAACCGGGATTTCCTCCGTTCTTAGCCGCCCAAAATAACATTTCCAGATTCATCATGTTATCAATGATTGTATTGTGCGGCCAACCGTTTCTTCTTCCGAAACCTGGCCATGAGCAAATCGTTCCTACTTTGGAATTGAAAAGCATAGCCAAGCTGTCTGCTGTACGAAGGACTACATTTTTGTAGGAAGGATTTTTTGTGAGTTTATAGGCATTTCCATAGCTGCAAAAAATCTGGAATCCTAAATCATGATCACGTGCTTTACGCATGGACAAGGGTTGCAATAATTCAGTAAAATGAATGGCGTGTTTCTTCAGGGATTCATTTTTTGTATAGGCGTAATCATACCATAAAATTCCAGGCCAGAATCCGCTTGTCCATGCGTCTATGGGAGATAATTTCCAGACAGACATATCTTTTGAAATGTTGTTTGGTAAAAGTGTCGTATCGCCAATTTCCTGTAAAGTACGATGTACTTGTTTATCACAGGTGTTCAATGCAGATTTAACATTGAATTTACCGGATGCATGGACGGAAAAAGAGGATAAAACAACGCAAATGAGTATTAATATGCTTGACTGTTTCATGGGAATATGAATAAAATTAGTTGTCATAAATAGATTTCTTTTTTTCTTCTGTTTGTTTTGTTTTATGCAGACGTTTTTCAATTAGGTCGAAAGAAATGGTCTGTTGCGGATTGAAATTAACAGAATTCATGTAATGAAGCAGACTGTATCGAAGTTGTCTGGCTACCGGTCTGGTTTTCAAATTGCTATTCAAATCAGCACTGCAAATCAATAATTTTCCTTTTTCTGACTTGACTTCAATTATCAAACCGAGATTACGGTTTTTATAGAAATTATCCACCATCCTGACAATGGGTTGGATCTCATTACTTAATGTATCCAGATTCATCGTTTTTCCGCTTTTGCAGATATCCCACCATTGCCAGTTGCTATGCATTTCTGTAGGAAATTGCTCTAGGGCGGGATGTTTAGGGTCGCATAAAATCCCCATGGTTCCGGGTTGATTGGGAAAATGGACAGGGCTCCAGAATACCTGGACAAATTTTCCATCCAACCCGTTTAAGTTTTCCTTTTTAGGATTAAGTAATACGTTTTTTCCCATCTTCAAAGCTTTGTTGGCTTCTTCAAAGTCCTGGGTGTAGACAATATTTCCCATTGTTTCATTAAGGTTTGCAGGATATACCCAAATATCCCATGTATTAACGCATTGGGGTTGGGTGATTGATAGGGAAATTGTATATTTGCCGGCTTCCTTGATTGTAGACAGGTCTATCGTAAAATCACCCAGGTTTTGGGCATTCCCTACAGGGATATCTTGCTGTGGCAGATTACCGTTGAGCATTTCCTTTCCATCGGCATTGAGTAATTGCCAATTTAAATTTGCATTTTTTAAGATTCCGGCGCTGAAATTGGCCACTTCCACATTGGCTTTAAATATTTCATTTGTTGTATAAGTCGCTTTTGGGAAACGAATCAAAGGAACAACAGGGGAACAAAATGAACGGAATGTTGCCGGATCAATCAGTCCTTTGCTTTCCCAAAAGGCGTCCAATAAACCAACTAATGCTGTTCCTTGTCCGGGAAAATCGTGTAAATCCAGCAACTGAAATCCACTGAATCCAGGCGTTTTTAATGCCCGTTCAATTTCTTCCTTGTAAAGTATAACGGCTAATTTTCCACTGGCTTTCAAATAATCATCGGCTTGATTCAAACGACCTTTGTTTTGAAGGTCGTTTTTCACGGACATAAAATTGAGAGGAATCAGATTTCCCGTATATTTATCAATTTCTTTCAGATTCGGGAAAACGCTGTATTGACCTATTTCATGAGTGATGATAGGAACCGGCAGGCTGTCGATCGCATTTCTGTAATCAAGATTAAAGGAAGCTGGTTTGTCATCAAATATTCCTTGTCCTCTTATCCATCCTTTTTTAGTCCATTGAGACACCCATAAATCATCATGTGGTTCCGGCCAGGCTCCATGTCCTTTCTGGAAAGTAAAAGTCGTGGTCATGTATAAATGTCTTGGATCTTGCTTTTCCAAAGATACTAACAAACTGTCCAGTAATGCATAATCTCCTTCCAGTTCATTTCCTAAACTCCAAAAGCAGAATGAAGGATGATTACCATATTCAGAAATCATTCGTTGAGCTTCCTCACACAGGAAGTTTGTTGTTCCTTTATCATTTCCGACATTCAGTACCCATAAAGGAAGTTCCACCTGCAGATAAAAACCCATGCGGTCGGCTACTTCAAAAGCGGCTTCCGGTGGGCACCAGGAGTGAAAGCGAAGATGATTCAAACCATATTCACGTGCTGATTTGAAGACTTTTTCCCAGGCTTCAACAGCTGTTGGAGGATATCCTTTCAAAGGGAAAATACAACATTCGAGTGTTCCTCTCAGGAATATGCGACGGTGGTTGATTTGTAACTGTCCATTGTCGGTAGATAATTTCCGAATCCCAAATGTTTCGGTTTTTTTTTCCACTTCTTTATTTCCTATCTTCAGTTGCACGGATGCCTGATACAGATAAGGTGTGAATTCATCCCATAAAATCGGATTTTTGATTGCATAATCGAATGAAATCTCATTTCCTTTCACTGGGAGTTCAATGGCCGGCAATTTTTTTCCTGCCGCGTCTTTGACTTCGAAACGGATATTTCCCTCTGGTGCTTTTTCCTCAGGTCTCTTCAGCCGGATGGTAACATAAATCTTTTCCTGATCGGGATCAGGGTCTATTCTCAGATCAGTCAGGTGTACGTTGTCGAATGCTTGCAGAGTGATCTCTCCCAGTACTCCATTCCACATCGTCTGTGTTTCGTTCGTATAAGCGTGAGCCATGTCACGGATACTGATATCGTGTTGTTTCCGGTTGTCTATCCGGAGAGATATCGTATGTTTTCCCGGACTCATATATTTACTTAGATCGAAAGAGTGGGGGGCTATCAGGCTTTCGTTTGACTGATCGACTTTTTTCCCATCAATCCAAAGTTGTGAATTCCAGATGACTCGTTCCAGTTCAAGATAAATGGATTTATTTTTCCATTTGGTTGGAATTTCCACTTCTTTTTTGTACCAGGCAACACCTACATAGTCATATTTTCTTTTCAGATTCAGGAAAATATCTTTTTCCATAGCCGGTTTGAGCAGACATGGTTTTCCCAATCCGGCATCACATAAAGTGCCCGGTAAGGAAATTGTTTGTTCAAACGTTTTATTGAACCAACTTTGATTGATTCCTACATCGGTACTGTCTAATGCAACCTGCCATTTCCCGGACAAGTCAATTTTTTCCGCATGTATAAAACTGATCTTTATCAAAAAAATAATCAGGATGATTAAAAGTTTATTCGTTTTCATTATTGTTTTTTTTTGAGTTATCTATTCAGGAGTTTCCATTCTGTTTTTAATCTCATATTATTACCTTTTATTCTTACTATCAAAGGGTAGCAAGGCTTGACTTCTTTTTTCTCATCTATTTGTGGGTTTTTGGGAGGAATTCCGGGGGCTTCTCCAGTTATTATTTCGAAAGGCTTTCCATCAAGTGACTGAATCTTGATTTCAGCATCTTGAATATTCAAAATGACGGATTTTTGGATGGTTCGTTTTTCTGTTTTTTTAATTCGTTGATAAGCTCCGGTCTCATTTAATTGAATTTTTTCCGCTACTTCTTTAAAATCAGGCTTTTGAGTGAAAGTGAGGACATAATCATAGACGTGTGTTTCCGGGGAGGTACAGGTAAAAATATCCGTTATTTTGTTTCCTTTCAGAGATAATTTTCTGTTCATGTCAACAGCTTTATATGCATTATTGACTTCAGCTTCCGCCTCGCCCCCGTTTTTGAATGATTTGAAATTTA
>JAVBSK010000243.1:0-5466 GCA_031556755.1 Bacteroidales bacterium
TTATCAATATAAAAAGTATCAGTCACCTGAGATGCAATCAGTTGATTGTCCCTATAAATATTGTAGGAATAGATTGATTTTTCTTTTTCAACAGTCGCTCCAATGTACCAGTTGCGGGTAACACCCAACCTTTCGGCTTCCGCCATCGTTTCGGAGGAAAAGAACCAATTTCGTCCCAACACAATAGGCGTTCCGGCGCAAATGAGGGTATTGGCCGCTTTAGCGTTGACGGTTACCTGGTATCCGATGTAAAGTACTTTTGATAAATCTACCTGATATGGCGTGTCTAAATTTACGGAAAATTCCTTATCATAGACCGGATTGAAGTTTTGGGAATAAACTTCATTGTTCCCTTGTCTGATTTTGAGTACGTAGGATGCAGTCCTGTCTGACATGTAAAAAGTCAATGCCTTGATGGTTAATTTGTCATATCCGGTAAAATCTTCCGGTTGAAAAGCGGAAAAAATGCCATAGACGCCAGGATTTACTGAAACTCCGGATTTGGGGTATTCCGAATACCATCTGATGGTATCTTTTTCTACCTGGAAATAATTCGAAGCGGAAGAATCTTTTATTTTCCACTCCAGTTTGACGTCTTGATTGACAACTGTAGCATTTAAACTTTCAGGAATAATCTGCCCTTGTTTTTGTGTGACATGGATAAATTTGGAGAATGTTTGAGTTTTTTCTTTCACTCCGTCGCTGATTATCAAAGTGATGTCGTATATTCCTTCTTTCGTATATTTAACAACAGGATTCTTTTCAGTGGAAGTTTCTGGAATTCCTCCAGGGAATGTCCATTGGGAACTGGTATTTCCATAGGATTTATCAGAAAAAGAAATGCTGTCTCCTGCGTAGATATCGTTTTTATCTATTTTGATTTCAGTATGGAGTGAACCGTCTGCGTAATTCCCATTGATAGTCTTGATTCCTGTATTTCCCGGGTCAAGGTATGTCTTCATTTTGGCGACGCCCTGGTCCCAGTGATACCATAATTTGCCGAAATAATTATCCATTGCGGGACTCAGACAGGTAGATTTTCCACCGGTAAGCGTACCGATGATCCGTCCGTCCTGATTGAATAACGGAGAACCGGAAGAACCTCCCTCTGTGATTCCATATCCGTTTTCCGTAGCGCTGTAATAAATTTTCCAGAAACCGTCCGCAGCGCCTAAGCCATCTACGGAAAGCCATCTGGAAGAGGTTCCCGGCGTTGTAAATGTGGATATTTTCTTCACATCTCCCTGAGGATGATGGATACAGACTCCACTGTCAGGAGCGATATTATTCACATCCCAGCCATTATAGAATACGTCATAATCATCCGGGATGTCCTGATTTAATTTCAAAAGCGTTCCATCTGAGCCTAAATGCAGGGGAATACTGGCCATAAGTTGTGAACCTATCATTGTCTTACAGGAAGCTGGGCTTAGCGTCAGGTTATTACAATCAGGATATTCGTAATTGAAATAAAAGATAATTGTACTGAAATCCGCAACAACAGAACTTCCTGTAGTATAAAAACAGTGATTGGCAGAAAGAAAATAGGGGATGATCTCTTCCGAAGTGTTGGCCACTAAAGAGCCTGAACAAAGGAAAGTTCCGGTTCCTTTTACGGAAATAATCCTGGCAATGCCTTTTTTCTGGTGTTGCCAGTTATCGCCTTCCGAACAGTTGATATTAACATTGCAGCTACCGGCTTCGTTTGCTCTTAAATTTGTATGGAGTGTGTTCAGGTAATTATATCCGTAAGCGATTCCGGATATGGCGATTTGTGGAGTTTCCTGATTTTCTGCAGGTTGAACATATTCTAAGGTGAACTCGTCTCCCAGAGTAAATTCGGTGGCGAATGTACCGCCTCTGGGATTGGTTTGTTCTGTATAAGCTCCCAGAATATGAGTCTTGTCTGCATTGTATATGAATAATTTTCCTCCTTTGGGAATATTGAATTCCGAATAACGGATCATACATGCAATTGCTCCCGGGGCGTAAATCTTAAGTCTGCATATCTTTTTGCCATCCAGCAGGACAGACCATGTTCCGGATTGTGCCAATTGATAACTGACGGGTATAATTTGTGCGATTTTTAAAGGTTCTCCTTTGTCTTCATTTTTTTTGTCTTCGACTTTGAGTTTCTCAATATCGAAAGCTATGGAAAGCTGGTTTTGTGGCAGGGTTGTTCTCAGGGAAAATTCGTCATTGAAACTTGGGGGCATTCCACCTTCGCTGATTTGTGACCATACAGGATCAGAATACGAAAAGAATAATAACAGGCAGGAAAGTAAAGAGAAAAAATAATTTTTATTCATACATTAAGATGCATTTTTAATAAAAAGAGGTTGTCCTCAAAATATGTTTCGGACAACCTCCTTTTCATCTGATCCAATTATAAATTACTTGATAATAATTTGTTGGCGAACAACGTTGTTGCCATTGTTCATCTCAATAATATATAATCCTTTAGTTAAATTTTTCACAGGAATTAATTCTCCTGCAGCCACGGTATAGGTATAAACCTTGAGTCCTGACAGGTTGTAGAAATTAACAACACCTTCAAAATTGTTGGCGAATTGAATATATTCTACAGCCGGATTCGGATAAGCATAGGTTGCAGATTCTGAAGTTATCGGTTCAAATCCTGTATAGTCTATTTTGAAGTTGGCAACCAACTTAGTCGCTCTCTCTACTCCAAATTTGTAAGGATTTTCCTTGGAAACTTCAACTCCGTTGACAGTCCATTTATCAAACATGTAATTTTTCCCAGCTGAGTTCGTCCTTGCTACGGCTTTAACAGTTGCAAAATCTCCCTGGTTCAATAAACCTCCTCCTGTAACGTATCCTTGAGTTTTGTCAGCGCTTTCTACTTCTATCAATAAAGATTTAGGAGCAAGCGTTCCGTCAAAATAAACGTGTTGCCCGACAACAGCATCCCATTCTGCTCCAGCCCACAAATCATAGAATCCGTAACCATCATTGAGAACAGGACCTTGAGAGTATGTGGTTCTCTTATTGTCAAGGTATACTGTACTTTCTCCTACTGCATCTAAAGATTTATTCAAAACTTTCAGTGCTTTGGAGCGATAATCAGCGCTTCCGTATTTAGAGAAACTGTAACTCATATACAATTTCTCGCCATCCGAGTAAACATTGTGTACCTTGAACAAACTAGCTCCAGCTTTGGGATTTTCGATATTCATACCTTCCATTGCATTATAGGCTAGGGTTCCATTTTTACTGACCAATTGTCCGTTCAGATAGCTTTTTCCGTCATTGATTCCGGTTTTTCCCATAATTACGGCCAATTTATTGTCGATTGCCGCCATTTCCACGGATGTGGCAGGAGCAGTTGTTCCCGGAGGAACTACACCAACACCAGTTTCTCCGATCATGGCTTCCAGACTGTTGTCCAAGTATTGTACATAGTAATACTCATTGACATTCAAACTGGCGTATGTTACCCACAATCCGCCATTGGGATCGAATGTCATTTTCGCCCTGATAATAGGTAAGCCGGCAATCTGAGTCGCTACGAATTTAGCGGGAGTAACAACTTCAAGATTTGAGTTATAGACCAGATATTGAAGCGTATTGTCTCCTCCGCCTTTCATTTGAAGAACATGTAACTGATCTTTTTCATCAATAACAAAATCCAACGGAGAAATTGAAGTTGATTTCATCACGCTACCATCAGCGCCACTTATTTTCTTGAGACTTCCGTTGATCTGTGCAAATACATCACCATTGCCATTGACTTTCATTGCAGTACATGCGACTCCTGCCGTAGACATAGAGGTCAATGCAACTCCGTCTTCTCCGAAAAGATTTTCTCCGGAAAGAGACATTTTCTTGAGAATCATCTGGAAGCTTGTTCCTGTTACTGAAGATTGCTCCATATTCTGATACGTCATGAAAACATTGTTTTCTTTATCTATGGCCATTGATTCTTTGGTAGAGAATGTGGTCAGGTTCTTGTCTGTAACGAGTACTCCTTGTCCCCTGAATTGCGGCATTCCTTCCTGATCCAGAGATTGAGTATATTTAGAATAACGAGGCCTCCATACATCATTGAAGAAAGGTTTATCGAATTGCCAGAAAGAAGAGAATAATCTTCCGTCGTTGGAAAGTACGCCTGATCCTGAACTTCCTGCATTGGACAATTCTCCTGTGGAAACTTTAACCGGATTGACTTTGTCTCCGTATTTGTCTATAGGTTCGTTCTTGTAAAGGCTGACCTTGACAGTATCATTAGAATGATCATCATCACCTGCTAAGGATGAATAAACTTTAAATTGATAATCTTTTACGGCAGACATGTCTGGTTGTTTGTCGAAATAGTACACCCTCATGTATTTAGCCGAAGCATCTCCCGAATCTTCTTTTGTTTCAAATTCTACAGCAATATCTTCTGTAACTACTTCCTGGTTATCTATCTGGTAAGAAACCGGAATACTTGCATAGATCGGAGTTGTTCCGGTGTTTGTAAGCATGACGCCGACAGGAGTGGATTTTACCAAACTGCGATATGATCTCGGTGTAAGTAGCTTTAATTCAAGATTAGAAGTTCCTGCTAAGCTGAAGTTTTTAACCATCAGGTTAGCCACATTGATTGAATCTTTTCCTTCCATGGAGAAGCCAATACAATAGGTGCTTTCTTCAGAGGCTGAGAACCTGTATTCTTTTTGCTCATATGTGTTGGCTGTTGAATGGATGACAGCAGTATCAGTACTCGCTGCAATATTCTTAACGAAAGTGTAAGCCCCGTTTCCTTTTTTATATAATCCGACTTTCAACGGCATTTTGATATTGGCTTTCGATACGGCAACTTCATATTGTAATTTCAGGATGTGTCCTGCTCTCATATTGAAAGGCCTGGAGTACATTTTGATATCACTGTCCGTTACAATTTTGGATATGGCTCCTGCGTAGAACCAGGCGCTGGTGTCACTCTCTGCTACCTTCCAAGCCAAATTCGTTCCGGTAAAAGGCATATCCCAATACCCTTCCTGGTAAGTTCTTGCTCCTTTTTTGCCTAAATCAGCAACATAAGGTATTTTAGCCAACCTAGGAATCAATTTTACAATAATAGTGTCATTCGAAGGATCCATGTCGCCTACAGACTCGATCCAGACTTTCAATGTTGCAGTATCCTGATGTGCCAATGCTGCATCTTTAACAGCGGCAGGCGCTCTGAATGAAGCGTTGAAAGCATAGTTAGGCGCTAAATTACTGGTATGTGTTCCGTAAACTACCGTATCTCCGGGGGCGTCCAGTTTATAGAACAATTTCAGATTTCCGGCAGGAATTGTTTCCGAACCTGCATTATGGACGGTGATGTGTACTGTTTCAGAATTGGAATATTCCAATTGATCCGTCAATGGTGAATTTACCGTACGCAAAGCTGCATCTTTGGCCAGCGCTTCTTTGATGTTGAAGTCGGCAAGAATCAGAGGTTTGGAACCTGCTTTT
>JAVBSK010000055.1:0-3751 GCA_031556755.1 Bacteroidales bacterium
TCCAGAAAGACCTTGGAACCGGCAGCGCTTCCATTATCCACAATGGTGAGATAACCGATGATGGGCTGAAGCTTCACAATTAAAGACGAAGTGGAACCTTTTGTTGTTCTGACGACTGTAGAATAGGTCTGAAATCCAGGCGTATTGATACGGATATTGTATGCTCCTTGCGGAACGGGTACATATCCTCCCCTGTATAATTTGAAATACTCCAGATTTCCCGGATCATCAAACGACTTCATCTTCGCATTATCAAACAAATCGGCCATATTGATGTGAGCGCTATCAATGTCAATCACAGGATACATCTGAAACTGACTCATGTCAGAAGTAGAAATATCCAGTTGAATTTTTGCAAAATCCTGTTTCAAAGGAACATCCATCATCTTGGTGGTACCGTCACTCGGAACAATCACCATGGTATCAAGCGGTAAATAACCTATCTTTGATATTCTCACTTTATATTCTCCGGCATTCATTTCTATGGGAGATGCCGTTAATTGAGGGCTTAAACCGGCCAAACCAAAGTCTACATAAGCATTATCCGGATTTGTTTTGAAATATATTTTACCTGTAGGTAATTTCGAAACTACTTTGAAAGCATATTTTGAAGAAGCGCCGTCAATATGGATATCCTTGGAAATATGGCTCGGAGAACTGATCGTCAGGATAAAACTTCCCTTTTTATGACAAAACAAATACTCATGATTGCTTTCATCATAATTCACCTTTTCAATATCAATCACATTGGACTCAAAATTCAAGAGAGGAATATCACTCTTGATGGTCACAAAAATGTCTCCTGGCCTACAGTTCATTCCTCCTTTGATGTCATACGCCTCTTTTTCACTGAGTTGCTCAATGAACAGCTCTTCCTGATTCTGAGCGTGTACGCTCACAAAAAACAACAGCCCGAAAACTGTCGACAAAATACCTTTTGTAAGTGTTCTCAGTTTATTTTCTCTTATTATAATTAGTAATCTGTGTTAATTCTCTGATAAATATATTTTTTATAAAATTAGGGACTTGTCTGCTTGTTGATATTCATTGATATTTGTAATTTATCTTATTCCGGTTTGATTTTGAAATCACCGAAACCGATTTGTTGATCCGGGGATGTATTTATTGCGTCCTGCCAGGTGCGTACCCAAATAAGCGGACTTTCATTGTCTCTGAATTGAATCATGAAGAATAATATTCCATAATCCCGGTAAGTATCTGAACGCCAATCTTGTTTCAGACGAACTCCATAGAAAGACTCGTAGCCTTTTTTTGCATGCCGTTCAACTTGTATATCTTCAAACTTCAGTTGAATACTCTTGTTCCTGGCGAAAACGCCTTTCAATCCGTCCAGGTATTCCGCTTTCGTCATTTTTTTGTATTCGACTCCGTTTCCGGACGGACGATAGAAAGTTTCCTTGTCCGAATTGATCAATTTCAGGTTATCTTTCTCTGTTTTCTGCACTTTCTTTCCTACGATAATCAAGGCTTTATCGCTGAAAACATCATCTATAAAGCGGATATCTTTACGCATATAAGCTGTTTTTAGCTGTTCCATGAAGTTAAGGATAATTTCACGACGGGTCTTATCAATCACACCGTTTGATTCCATCACATTCTGATATTGATTCATCGATAGCGAAAAATACAAATCCGTTACAACCCCCTTTTTATCCAGATCCACCACAATTTCCTGCACCTCATCTTCTACGGAAACCGGTATATTTCTGACCTGGTAACCTGTTGATGTAGTAATGAGCAACTCTCTGATATCCGTCTGCGTACAATAAAATCTGGCTCCTTTCCATATATTGTTGATATTGTCCGTTGCAGACTCTGTTGCATAAGTAAGCGGCAGACTCATTTCCTCGTATTTATTGTCATATGCACGAGCTATTTCATTCAGCAACTGAGATATATTTTTCTCCACGTTTTTTTTTAACACAGCCGTAGGATAACCGCCGGTAATAACTACCTTGGTAGACACTTGTGCACAAAAGCCTGCGATAGAAAAGCTTGAAAAAAGAAGAAGAAGAATTGTTTTAGAAAAAAGTTTCATATCCTGATTGTTAATTTATTCATAAATAATTTCTTTCGTAAAATTAGCCTGAGGAATATACATATACAGACTCGCTCTCATATTTTTTTCCTCGGTTTTAAATAACTCCGATTTATCCATTTCCACTATCATCATGTGAATATAGCGATAAGTAGGATCGTAATAAACAAGCGTCGCCTTCAACTGATTTCCGGAAAGACTTTGCAAACCGAAATAAGTATCCGTATTCTCAGAAAGAAACGCCTGCAATTTTTTCAGCTTAAGCGACTGTTTTTCTTTTTTATTTCCATACAATTCCATTGTTAAATCCACGTCCACAGTCGATTGTAAGTTACATAAAAAGAGATTGGAAAAAGATTCAACAGGATACTTGGGAGAAAAAACGGGCAAATATTCTTTTTCATTTTTCTTTGACAGATAAATATCTGACCTGAAATCATCGTTCTCAAAATGAATTCCTTTCTGAATGTATAATCCTGATTGAATCTTTTGATCCCCTCTGTAATTTTGATTTTGAGAAATAATTATATCTGACATCGCAAATATTTTTATCCGGCAAAGCAAATCAGCTTCCAGTTCTCCCTTGTCCATTCCTTTCATTAAATTCAAATCGGCGGGAAATTGCATGGCTAACCGTCCGCCCGAAAGCAGATTCCAACTGACAACAAAGTTATTGTCTTCCAGATTGAGGCTCAATTTTTTTGATTTTATAATTTCTGAAAACGGGATCTGATATTTCTCCGTTTTTACCGGCTGATCATTCAGTAAGAGTGTAATTTCCCTTCCCTGGATTTCTTTCGAAACCGCCGGAGTCTGTTCCAACAGCAACAAGTGTAACAATGTGTTTTCTACAAAGAGACAAGCATCTCCGTATTTCCCTCTGGTATCCGGCTCAGGGAATAAATTTAACCCGAGCATACTGATTTGTTTCTCCGTATTGAAACGGATCAAAATCCGGCTCCCGGGAATCAATTGATCGGACTTGATGCTGATATCTTTCCCCGCTTCGGATACTTCAATGTTTTTCCTGATATTTTCCGGAAGCAACAGATAGACATCTTTCATCCGCTTCGTCTCAAAATCATGAGCCATCGACAAAGGCAAGAAAGCGAAAAGAAACAAGTTGAAACACAATAAACTTATTCCTCTATTTATCAGCTTTTTTATTTGATCCGCATTCTTCATCTTCCCACTATAACTCTTGTTTTCTTCACTCCGTTTTTATCATAGAGCGTTCCATATTCCAATGAGCCATTGGTCCATTTTCCCTCCATATAATCTCCGACTTCAGACATCGTAACTTTAGGATCATATTCGGAAATACGTTCATGGTAAGAATAAGTCAATCTACCATTTCCATCCGGTTTTCCATCTCTCACTTCTCCCGTATATTTATTCCCGTCGATCACAATCGTTTTCACGGTTGCAGCCGGTTTTACAACGTCCTTTTGTGCTGCTTCCGTACGGACATTCTCTTTCTTCACCTGATCCGCAAGTTCAGTTTTTTTATTGGTGACAATCTCCGATTGCATATTTTTCGTTCCTTTCGAAACTTCCTGAGCATCAACACGTTTAGTCTCCTCCAGCTCCTTTTTCACTTCCGTTTCGGTTTCAGAATTGGAAGCAATCTCCTGATTTTCTTTTTCTGCTTGAGCAGAAGTCTTGACTCCAACATCATTTATTGATTCTTCT
>JAVBSK010000074.1:0-3559 GCA_031556755.1 Bacteroidales bacterium
TAATTGGGTAACCGGCTTTAACGGAGGAAACAGCACTGCTACTACCGGAGACTTTTCTTTTGGTATCGAAGGATTTTATGTGGAAAACGGCATGTTGATTAAACCGGTTTGTGAAATGAATATCACCGGGAATTTATTGTCACTCTGGAAAAATCTGTTGGAAATAGGAAATGATCCGAAATTGGATTCCTCCTGGAGAATACCCTCTTTATTGTTTGATTCTGTAAATTTCAGCGGAAGATAAACCATTGTAAGGTAGTTTCTTGTTCAAAAAAGGACTATTTCCTGACTCAATGAACCGAAATCTTGAAACTGTAAGAACAATTTGTGAATTTTTAAATAACTTCTGAATCAGTTTTTAAGTAAAATGATTGCAAATTAGCAATATAACTTTAACTTTGTCACGAAATCGTGTTTATCCCAACATTTAATGATAGAATTTATTCATGAACAGGGATTGAGGGAAAATAATGAAGACGCGTTTCTATCGGGGACTATTGGTGAAGAGGCATATTTCTTGGTATGCGATGGAGTAGGGGGAGCCCAAAATGGAGAAATTGCATCATATTTAGCATGTAAAACAATTGAAGGTTATATCAATACACACAACCTACGTCAATCCTCTGAAGCTTATTTTAATACAATGATTGAAGCTGTTGATACAGCTTTTGATGATTACTATTCTTTTTGTCCGGAGGCTAAAGGAATGGGAACTACCTTGGCAGCCTTATTCCTGAGCAAGGAAAAAGCATATGCCATTCATATCGGAGATAGTCGGATATACCATATCCGGAAAAGAGAAATTTTATACGAATCCGTAGACCATTCCTTGGTGAACGAATTGATTGCCAATGGAATCATTACTCCTGAAGAAGGAGTAAATTATCCCAGAAAAAATGTAATAACAAGGGCTTTGCAGGGTAAATCAGTTAAAGCAAGCAAGCCGGATATTCGTTTGATAACCGATATCAGACAGGGTGACTATTTTTTCCTTTGTACCGATGGAATTTTAGAAAGCGTGAATTCCGGTATGCTGGTTGAGATCCTGGATTCCGACAAAAGCGATGCAAATAAAATGAATGAGATAAAATCGTATTGCGAAATATCATCCAAAGATAATTATACGGCGATATTGATTGGTATTTGAATCAATGAAATAAGTTGTATTGAATGTTTGTTTTTAAATTCCCGAATATTTTCTCATGAAGATTAAAAAATATACCATCGGTCGTAGTCCGGATAATGATGAAGTAATCAATCAACCAGATGTAAGTGCACACCACGCCGTTATTTTCGTGATGGGAGATGTTGTTTCCATCGATGATTTGAACTCTTCGAACGGTACTTTTCACAATGGTTACAGGATCAAGACAACGGTGCTCAAACGAAATTCGGAAATAAGAATAGCCGGTAAATATCCGGTAAATCTGGCTCCGTTTTTCGATAATTATGATTCCGATCTTCAGTTGGATGCGGATAATAATTATGTAAAGCAATTTGATGATCTACAAGCTGTCTGGGAGGATAGGGAGGTTAAAAAACAACAACTGGAAAAGATGACGAGAATGAGTAACTTTTTGACGCGTACGGTTCTTTTCGTAGTTCCCAGTATCGCCGCTTCTTTTTGGCTTGAGAAGACATATTATATGCCTTTTTCTTTGGTGCTGGGAACCATCACCAATTCGATTTCCCTGGGAGGAAAGACGCTTAAACAGAAATCCAAAGCATTGGATGTAGAATTTAAAACCAAATATAAATGCCCCCGTTGTGGCGTTCAATTGCATGAAGACTGGCAAATATTGAAAAACCAGAGGGAATGCTTCCATTGTAAAGCGACCTGGTCTTTGTGACCTGTTGCCGGTGATTGATATATCAGGATTCAGACGGATTTGTAAAGAATGAAAAAGAAAAACGAATGAAAGAGGAAAGAATAAAAACAGAGGATGTCGGAAATTTGTGGTTGTCGGACGGAACAAGTTATCCATTATATTTAGGTTCCAATTTGGTTGGTAGAATATCAGGTATTTATAAAAATGATATAGGAATCAATACGGATGACCTGTATCTGGGACGTCAGCATTTCCTGATAGAAGTTATTATCAATAAATTCGGGTTTTGCGATTATATTATCTCTGATTATAAATCGAAGAATGGCACTTCCGTTATTTTTGCGGCAAACAATATGAAAAAAGTATTGACTCCCACAGACAAAGTATATTTGAAAAATGGAGACATCATATCCGCAGGAAAAACAATCTTGAAGTTAAGAACAGTTCATAAACAAATAGGGGAAGTGCAGGATACTACTGTAGATTCATCCGATAAAACACAAATCGCATAGTAGAATATGGAACTGAAAGAAGGAAGTCAACTTCAAAACGGGAAATATACACTTGAGAAGAAGATCGGGGAAGGTGGATTTGGAATCACTTACAGGGGTGTTTGGAAAATAGAAGTTCCTAATCCCTTGGGTAAAACGGTCGTTGATTATCAGGTTTTCGTTAAAGAATTTTTCTTTGAAGAATATTGTTCCCGTGACGAAAAAACAGGAGAAGTACTCACTAATTCGGAAAAAGGTCAGGAACTGTTTATCCGTTTCAAGGAGAAACTGAAAAAAGAAGCATCTATCTTGTTGGAACTGGAACATGTCAATATTGTGAATGTTTCGGAAGTTTTCGAGGAAAATAATACGGCCTACATGGTGATGGAATTCATTGACGGAGAGAATTTGAAGAATATCATCACCCGTGAGCAACTGAGTTTCAATGAAGCAATGAAGTATATCAAGCAGATAGGAGAAGCTTTGCAGTATATACACGGCCACAATATCATACACCTGGATGTTAAACCTGCCAATATCCTGATCGATAAAACCGGAACGGCCAAGCTGATTGATTTCGGAATCGCCAAGCAATATACTGATATGAGCCAGCATACGCAGGCTGCTACTGTTGCTGCATTTTCCAAAGGATATTCGCCGATAGAACAATATGCCGTTAACCGGAAGGAAAAGTATGGGCCTCACACTGATGTTTATGCTTTGGGAGCAACCTTATATCACTGTCTGACCGGTGAAATTCCTACTGAAGCCGCCGCAAGATTGTCGGAAGATCTTGTTCCTCCCAGTCGCTACAATCCGGATATTCCTACTAAAGTAGAAAAGGCAATCATGAAAGCGATGGAGTTAAAACACAAAGATCGTTTCGCTACTGTTGCTGAATTTATGAACGCCTTGGAAAACGAGGATGTTAGTATTCCTGAAGAGGTCAGAACGAGAGTGGGAGTTCTTCCCGATGATTTTAAAGAAAACGACACGAAGTATATTGTTCAACCGGGCGCTAAGTTGACGGCCTCCGTGAAAGAGAAAAAAACGGTAGTGTCGAATGTAAATACGGGAACAGACAAAAAGAAAAAAGAAAATTCGAAAGCAGAGAAAAGATTTAAAGAGAAAAGCGTTGCGTCCCAGAAAAAAAATACGGGAGAGGAAAAGAGAAAAACCTCAAATACGAAGATGATATCAATAGTTATAGTTGCAATAGCGATTTTATTGACCGGCGTT
>JAVBSK010000042.1:0-4226 GCA_031556755.1 Bacteroidales bacterium
TACGATTATCTGGTGATTGCTTCCGGTTGCGATACTAATTTTTTCGGCAATGATGCATTGATGAAATCCACGATTTCCCTGAAATCAGTTCCGGAAGCTTTATTCGCAAGAAACAGAATTCTTCAAAGTTTCGAAAATGCAACGGTAACCCAGGATATTTTCGAATTAAAAAAATTATTGACCTTTGTTATTGTCGGAGGAGGCGCCACCGGAGTAGAATTGGCAGGAGCTTTGGCAGACATGAAAGCGCATGTACTTCCCAAGGATTATCCGGAATTGGATTTTTCTCTGATGAAAATCCAATTGATAGACGCTTCTCCCCGCTTGCTTTCCGCGATGTCCGAAAACGCATCTTCTGAAGCATCTAAGACTTTAAAGGAAAGGGGAGTGATTATTCATCAGGACATATCGGTTTCTTCATATGAAAACGACATCATAAAAACAAGCGACGGAAAAGAAATATTCACGAAAAATGTGCTCTGGGTTGCCGGAATCAAGGGAAAAATACTCGACGGTTTAAGTCGGGAACATTTCGGAAGAGGGAACCGGATCAAAGTGAATGAATATTGTCTTCTGAATGGACACAATAATATTTTCGCCATTGGGGATGTTGCTTACATGGAAACCGCAGATTATCCGAACGGACATCCGCAAGTGGCTCAGGGAGCCATTCAGATGGCAAACCTGGTAGCCCTGAATCTGGAACGAAGCCTCAACAACGAACCGGCTGAGAAATTTCAATACAAAGATAAAGGTTCACTGGCTACCATAGGAAGAAATGCTGCCGTGGCAGATTTGGGGAAACTCAAATTCAGCGGATTACTGGCTTGGTGGCTTTGGTTGGTCGTTCATATTTTTACGATTATCGGCATCAGGAATAAAATATTGATCATGTTGGATTGGGCATGGAACTATGTCACTTATGATTCTTCTCTGAGATTATTGATCCGTCACAAAAGTCCTTCGGATTAGCAGGAACCTCAGAAGCAAGAAAATAAATCCGGACTTGGGTTTTGCCGAAAAATATCTACCTTTGCATCCCAAATAAAAAAATGTCAATGTATCCATTCCGGTTTCTGATTGGCATGTTTATTTTTTATGATTATTTAATATGATAACAGTCAGCAACTTAAGCATTCAATTCGGGAAGAGGGCATTGTTTCAGGATGTCAATTTGAAATTCACTCCGGGAAATTGTTACGGAATCATCGGAGCCAATGGCGCCGGTAAATCAACTTTTTTGCGGATGTTGAGCGGAGATTTAGATCCCACCCAAGGTTCTATTTCGTTCGGACCGGGAGAACGTCTTTCCGTATTGAAACAAGATCACTTCGCATTCGATGAGTGTACTGTAATGGAAACGTTGTTGAGAGGACACAGTGTACTTTGGAAAATCATGCAGGAAAAAGATGCTCTTTACGCCAAAACCGACTTCTCGGAAGAAGACGGCGTTCGCGCCGCAACATTGGAGGAACGGTTTGCTGAACTGGAAGGTTGGAATGCGGAAAGCGATGCGGCAGCACTCCTGAGCGGACTGGGAATCAAGGAAGAAAAACACTACATGTTGATGAAAGATATGAGTGGAAACGAAAAAGTACGTGTACTTCTGGCTCAGGCTTTATTTGGTAAACCCGACAATCTTTTACTCGACGAGCCAACCAATGACCTCGATCTGGAAACTGTCATGTGGCTTGAGAACTATCTTTCGGAATTTGAGAATACGGTTTTAGTTGTCTCCCACGATCGTCACTTCCTGGATTCTGTATGTACTCATACGGTCGATATTGATTACGGAAATATCAAACTTTTCTCCGGAAACTACTCGTTCTGGTATGAATCCAGCCAGTTGGCTCTCCGTCAACAACAACAACAAAATAAAAAAGCCGAAGAAAAGAAAAAAGAACTGGAAGAATTTATCCGCCGCTTCAGCGCTAACGTGGCTAAATCTAAACAGACAACGAGTCGGAAAAAGATGTTGGAAAAACTCAATATCGAAGAAATTCAGCCTTCTTCCCGCAAATATCCTGGAATCATATTTACACCTTCCCGGGAAACCGGGAACAAAATACTGGAAGTCAATGGACTATCTGCAAGTATTGAGGGAGAAATACTATTCAAAAGCGTATCATTCAACATAGAAAAAGATGATAAAGTCGTCTTCCTGTCGAAAGATCCGCGAGCAATGACTGCATTTTTTCAGATTGTCAATGATGAACAGAAAGCGGATGAAGGCACGTTCGATTGGGGACAAACCATCACAACGGCTTATCTCCCCATGGATAATTCCTCTTTTTTTGATACAGATATGAACCTGGTCGATTGGATCGCCCAATTTTCCGAAGACACGCATGAAGTTTATCTCAAAGGATATTTGGGTAAAATGCTTTTCTCGGGGGAAGAAGTACTGAAAAAAGCAAGCGTTCTTTCCGGAGGAGAAAAAATGCGTTGCATGATCTCCCGCATGATGTTGAAAAATGCCAACTGTATGATTTTGGATTCTCCAACCAATCACCTGGACTTGGAGTCTATACAGGCGTTCAACAACACGTTGAAAAACTTCAAAGGCAACATCCTGATGTCGAGTCATGACCACGAATTCATCCAGACCGTCTGTAACCGTGTCATAGAACTGACTCCCAACGGAATCATAGACAAAATCATGGAATATGATGATTACATCACATCGGAGGATGTCAGAATCATGAGGGACAAATTATATAAAATTTAATCAGTTTCTAAATTTTGATATCTTATGAAGAATAAAATAGTATTCATTACCGGCGCGACAAGCGGAATCGGGGAAGCTTGCGCCTATAAATTTGCATCGGCAAATGCGAATTTGATTCTTAACGGAAGAAATCCGGAAAAATTAGAACTGCTGAAGAACGAAATACAAAAGAAATATCCCGTTCAGATTCTTACGATTTTATTTGACGTGAGGGATAGATATGCAGTCAAACAAGCGGTTGAAACTTTACCTGAACAATGGAGGCAAATCGACATCCTGATCAACAACGCAGGATTAGTTTTGGGAACGGATAAGGAATTCGAAGGAAATCTGGACGATTGGGAAATCGTTCTCGATACCAATATCAAAGGCCTGTTGACAATGACCCGCTATATTGTTCCCCTGATGTTGAAACGCAATTGCGGACACATCATCAATATAGGATCTATTGCAGGAGAAGCCGCTTATCCGGGAGGAAGTGTTTATTGCGCTACCAAAGCAGCAGTGCGGATGTTGAGCGACGGCCTGCGGATTGACTTGGTCGATACTCCCTTAAGAGTTACAAATATCAAACCAGGATATGTAGAAACTAATTTCAGCATCACTCGTTTTTACGGAGATAAAACCAAAGCCGATGCGGTATACAAGGGATTGAAACCTCTTGTAGGAGAGGATATCGCAGAAACCGTATTCTTTACGGCATCCGTACCTCCTCACGTGCAAATAGCAGAAGTCCTGATTATGCCAACGAATCAGGCTACAGGAACGATTGCTTACAGAAAGGAAGAGTAATATAACAAGTTGACGAGTTAGTGATATCCAGTGAGTTAAGACGTGAACAGTTACATTTTTAACTTTTAGTTGTTAGTTGTTAGTTTTTTATCGTACCTTTGTGCCCGTTTTATTACAACAATATAAAGTCTAACTTATTAATTAAAATTTATTTCAATTCAAAATGACAGAAGAATTAAAAAACGAGGGAATCGTTGAAGCAGTTGAAACTGTTGCAGCTCCCGTCGAGAAAAAAGAAGAAAAACCCGCTGCCGCTCCTGCTGCTGAATTTGACTGGGACGCCTACGAAAAAGGTGAAACTTTCCGTGGCATGAGTAAGGAAGAACTTACAAAAACCTATGACCAAACATTGAATAAGATCAGTGAAAATGAGGTTGTTATGGGACATGTTACCTCCATCAACAAAAGAGAAGTGGTGGTAAACATCGGATACAAATCGGATGGTGTTATTTCTATGAATGAATTCCGTTACACTCCCGATTTGAAAATTGGAGACGAAGTAGAAGTCTATATCGAAAGCCAGGAAGACAAAAAAGGACAATTGCTCCTTTCTCACAAACAAGCCCGCGCTACACGTTCCTGGGATCGGGTTAATGAAGCGCTCGAAAAAGACGAAATTGTTAAGGGTTATGTTAAATGCAGAACAAAAGGTGGTATGATCGTCGACGTATTCGGCATCGAAGCATTCTTGCCGGGTTCTCAAATC
>JAVBSK010000097.1:0-3389 GCA_031556755.1 Bacteroidales bacterium
CCCAATATGTATACGTTGGAAACCAAGGTGTATCAGAATGGAAATCTGATAGATCAAAGTACGAATAAAGTAGGAGTGAGGCAAGCGGTTTTTGATCCGGATAAAGGATTTTTCCTAAATGGGGAAAACATGAAATTGAAAGGCGTTTGTATCCATCACGATGCGGGATGTTTGGGATCAGCCGTGCCTCGTAAAGTTTGGGAAAGACGTCTGATCCAGTTGAAATCGTTAGGTTGTAATGCAATCAGGATGAGTCACAACCCGCAAGCTCCGGATGTTTACGACCTTTGCGACGAATTGGGATTACTGGTTATGGACGAGGCTTTTGATGAATGGGAATTCGCCAAAAGAAAATGGATCGAAGGATGGAATGTGGGCACTCCAGGATTTGAGGGATCGTATGACTTTTTCGAAGAGTGGAGGTCCCGGGATATTCAGGATATGGTGAAGAGAGACAGGAATCATCCTTCGATCATCATGTGGAGTATTGGCAATGAAGTGGATTATCCGAATGATCCGTACTCGCATAAAGTATTGGATGGTGCGACCATCAATCAGCCTATGTTCGGAGGATATAAACCGGAACAGCCTGCTGCTGAAAGATTGGGAAATATAGCAAAAAGATTGGTCGCTGAGGTGAAGAAACAAGATACATCACGCTATGTGACAGCTGCTTTGGCCGGTGTTGTGATGTCGAATGAAACTGCATATCCGGGAGCTCTGGATATTGCAGGTTATAATTATACGGAAAATCGGTACGAAGCAGACCATAAAAAATATCCCCAACGAGTCATTTATGGCAGTGAAAACGGACATGGAATGAGCGCCTGGAAATCGGTGAGGGACAATGAATATATTTCAGGACAATTCTTGTGGACAGGTATCGATTATTTGGGTGAGTCCGGCAGGTGGCCTTCCCGGGGATTGTATTCCGGATTGCTTGATTTCGGCGGGTTTATTAAACCGAGAGGGTGGTTCAGGAAAGCTTTGTGGACTTCGGAGCCTATGGTTTATATAGGAACATATCCTAATTATCAGGGAAGAAGAAATTCCGGAGGAGCCGGGAGACTGTCACAGGATGCCTGGCCTGTTTGGAATTACAATCAGGGAGATAACATCCGAGTGGTTTGCTATATGAATTGCAAGCAAGCTAAGTTGCTGTTGGACGGAAAACTTGTCGGAGATCTTAAAGATTATGATGATAATACAGGAATCATCTATTGGGATGTTCCTTTTCAGCCGGGTGTGTTGGAAGTTATTGGAGTCAACGACGCTAAAGAAGTCTGTCGTTATGAGATCAAATCTTCGGGCAGACCTTTTGCGATCCGGGCAACAAGTGATACATATAAATTGTTAAGTAATAAAGATTTGGCTCAGATCACAATCCAAGTAGTCGATGAAAACGGCGTTCCGGTAGTCTTGTCTGATGATGAAATTATATGCCGGATTGAAGGTCCTGCGAAATTGATCGGACTTGAATCCGGAAACAATTCAGATATGGGTGATTACACGGATAATGTACAGCGCGTATATCGAGGCAGGTTGTTGGCTTACGTACAAACCCAGGGGACAGCGGGAATTGTAAAAGTGAGGTTTTCAGCACCTTGGTTGAAATCTGCGGAAGTAGTATTGGATATCGAGTGAATCTTTGTTGAAAATAAGAAAAAATAAATTATGGAAAAATTTCTTTAATCTGTTTGTAAATTGTAATTTTGCATCCTGAAAACCGACAGATATGCTGCTTGGCAGCAAGTGAAAATTTAGTATCCAGATTTGTTGAAAATGATGGATTAATTAGGATTTTGTAAAATATAAAAATAGCTCATTATGGTAAAAGTAACAGTTGTAGGCGCAGGAAATGTAGGCGCTACTTGTGCAAATGTATTGGCTTTCAATAAGATTGCTGATGAGGTTGTAATGCTTGATGTTAAAGAAGGCGTTGCAGAAGGAAAAGCGATGGACATGATGCAGACAGTTCAAACACTCGGTTTTGAAACAAGTATCATTGGTGTCACAAATGATTATGCAAAAACGGCAGGTTCGGATGTGATTGTTGTAACTTCCGGTATTCCCCGTAAACCGGGAATGACTCGTGAAGAATTGATCGGAGTCAATGCCAATATTGTAAAAAGCGTAGTGGAAAACTGTTTGAAATATTCTCCCGATACTGTTTTTGTAATCATATCCAATCCGATGGATACAATGACTTATCTGACATTGAAAGCGACAGGTCTTCCTAAAAATCGAGTTATCGGTATGGGAGGAGCATTGGATAGCTCTCGTTTCAAATATTATTTAAGTAAGGCATTGAATGTCAACCCGGCTCAGGTGAACGGAAATGTAATCGGAGGTCATGGAGATACAACAATGATTCCTTTGAAAAGGTTGGCTACTTACAATGGAATTCCTGTTTCTACTTTGTTGGATGTCACAGCTTTGGATAAAGTAGTTGCCGATACGATGGTAGGTGGAGCTACATTGACCGGTTTGCTGGGAACTTCCGCATGGTATGCTCCAGGAGCTGCCGGAGCATACGTTGTAGAATCCATTGTGAAGGACTACAAACGCATGATTACAAGTTGCGTATCTCTGGAAGGAGAGTATGGACAAAAAGATATTTGTATCGGTGTTCCGGCTATTCTGGGTCGCAATGGAGTTGAGGAAATTCTCAACTGGGAATTGAATGCTGAAGAGCAAGAATTGTTCGCTAAGAGTGCTGATGCAGTCCGCAAAACAAACGATGTATTGAAAGAAATCAACGCTTTGTAAGAAGAATCAAGTCTGTAAAATTGAAAAACGGATCATGTAATAAAGAATTACATCGTCCGTTTTTTTATTGTAAACAAGCGTTGAACATTCTTTTTTCCTTATTTCTTCGTATATTTGCGCTTCGATGGAGTTTAGTCTGTTATATAAAGGATTTATTATAGGTGTACTGGTCTCAGCTCCCATGGGACCGATTGGTTTGTTATGTATTCAAAGAACTCTGAATAAAGGGCGTTGGCATGGTTTCTATTCAGGGGTTGGCGCCACGTGTTCAGATTTTTTATATGCACTACTCACTTGTCTGGGAATGGGATTTCTTATCAATTTCATAGAGACTCATCAAGGTATATTACAGATATTCGGAGGTTTATTGTTGATGATTTTCGGAATTTATATTTATCGTTCTAATCCTGCCAAGAATATTATCAAACCTAAAATAACTCCCAAAACATATTTTCAGGATGCTCTGACTGCATTTTTTCTTACTTTATCTAATCCGTTTATCATATTTCTTTTTATCGCTCTCTTTGCCCGTTTTAATATTTTTTCCACGGAAGAAACCTTTTCCCTATCGATGTTATTAGGTTTGGGAGGCATTGTGTGCGGAGCTTTATCCTGGTGGT
>JAVBSK010000288.1:0-4042 GCA_031556755.1 Bacteroidales bacterium
TTGGGAACTGTATTGGGTATGATCCGCTCTTTCTCCGCTTTGGCAAACGCTGGCTCTCCTGACTCAGTTGCATTGGCAGCCGGTATCTCTGAAGCTCTTGTTAATACTGAGTTAGGTATCGCAACCGGTGCTTTGGCTATCATTTCTTATAGCTTCTTTACCGGTAAAATCGATAACATGACTTATGCTATCGACGAAATGGGATTTTCTATTGTTCAAACTTACGCTGCAAAACACAACAAGTAATTAAAAAGAAAGGGGCTTTATAATATGCCAAAAGTAAAAGTAAAACGAAAAAGCACATTCATCGACATGACGGCGATGAGTGATGTGACGGTTCTTTTGCTTACTTTCTTTATGCTTACTTCGACTTTTATCAAGAAAGAACCTGTTCAGGTGACAACGCCTGCTTCAGTTTCTGAAATAAAAATCCCGGAAATCAATGTACTATCTGTCTTGATAGAGCCAACCGGAAAAGTATTTATGAGTCTTGACAAAAAAGAAGATCAGGCGCAAGTGTTAAAGAGAGTAGGAGAGGATTATAACATTGCTTTCACGAACAAAGAACTGTATGATTTCAGTCTGAAGCCATCATTTGGTGTGCCTATCGACAGAATGAAACAATTCCTTGCTTTGTCGTCAGAGCAACAAGATGAAATCCTGAAGAACTATGGTATTCCTACAGATTCTGTAGATAATCAATTCAAACGCTGGGTGAAGCATGCTAAAGAAGTAAACCCGGAACTCTTGATCGCTATCAAAGCGGATGCGACTACGCCTTATCCTGTTATCAAAACTGTAATGGCTTCTCTCCAGGAACTACGTGAAAACAGATATAATCTGATCACTAGGCTGAAAGCCGGAGGAGAATCTACAGGATCCGGACATTAATGAGTATTTAATTTGACAAAAAAAGAAATAGTATGGCAGAGGTAAATACCGGTGGCGGACACGATAAAGGTAAAGGCAAGAAAGTAAAACAAAAGAAAGTTAATTTGCGTGTTGACTTTACCCCAATGGTGGATATGAACATGCTTTTGATCACTTTCTTTATGTTCTGTACTTCTTTGAGTAAACCTCAAACGATGGAAATAAATATGCCGTCGAAAGATAAAGTACAGGAAGACCAGGAAACAGTAGTAAAAGAGTCGGGTGCAATCACGATTCTTTTGGGTCAGGAAAACAGGGTGTTCTATTATACGGGACTTCCTAATTACGAAGACCCTAACTCTCTCGTGGAGACTGATTATACAGAAAACGGACTCAGAAGTTTTCTTTTGAAAAGGAATGCAGCAGTGGTAAACAAAATGCAGGAATTGAAACAAAAGAAACTGAACAAAGAAATTTCTGAAGAAGATTTCAAAAAACAGTCTGCGGAAATAAAAGGAGATAAAAATGCTCCGGTGGTGATGATTAAGGCTTCAGACGAGTCTACCTACATGAATTTGATTGATGTTTTGGATGAGATGCAGATCTGTAATATCGGTAGATATGCGATCGTTGATATCCAGGATGGAGACAAATATCTGTTGGCGAAAGCTTTGGGACTTCTCCCCACTGAAGAATCAGCAACACCTCAATAATGTCGTATCCACTTTTAAAACATAAATAATTATGGCTAGTAGAGATATAGATTTGAACTCGGAGAAGTGGTGCGAATTAGTCTTTGAAGGGAAAAATAAAAAATACGGAGCTTATTACCTGCGTAAAACTTCCACAAGAAGACATGTTAGATCTATGTTGATTGTTGCGATTGCGGCTGTCGCTGTCTTCCTGCTCCCGAAACTGATCCAAAAAGTTTTGCCGGAAAAAGCAGTGGAAGAGGAAATAGGACCTGTGGTCATGACTCAATTGGATCCTTTGGACCAAAAGGTGAAAGAAGAGAATATTATCAAACAGTTGGAAGCGGTTCCGCCTCCTCCGGTTCTTAAAACAACAATCAAGTTTACTCCTCCTGTAATTAAAAAGGATGAAGAAGTAAATGATGACGATCAGATGAAAACGCAGGACGAGTTGAAAGATACCAAGGCTGCAATTTCGGTTGCTGACGTGAAAGGAGCATCGGACGGAACGGGTGTGGATATCGCAGATATTCCTGATAATAAGATAATTGTACAAGAAAAAGAGGAAGTTTTTACCCATGTGGAACAAATGCCTCAATTCCCGGGAGGAGATGCTGAAATGATGAAATATTTATCTCAGAACATCAAATATCCTGTGATTGCACAAGAAAATGGTATTCAGGGATCTGTAGTCTTGCGTTTCGTTGTCGGAAAGAACGGAGAAGTTTCCAATGTTCAGGTATTGCGTTCTCTTGATCCGAGTTGCGATAAAGAAGCGATTCGCGTTGTGAAAAGTATGCCGAGATGGGTGCCCGGAAAACAAAACGGTAATCCGGTGTTAGTGTATTATACTTTACCTGTCAGGTTCAAACTTGCAAATTAATTTTTTTAATTAAGATACGTAGAGCCAATGAGCTGATGACATTTTGTTTGTGTCTTCGGTTCATTGGCTTTGTGTTTTTATTATTTTTAGAAAGTATTACTTGTGAATTTTTAATAGTTTTTTTAGAGTATGCAAAAAAACAATGGCCAAAATATAAGCTTGTATATCTTTGAATGTACAATGTCCGTATTCTACTTATTGATGTCGTATATACTGATTTTTACCATATATTTTAATGATATTATTCCTGGAAAAAATACCCGGATGATATTGGGAATTGTATTGGGTATCTATGGAATTTTCCGGGTATACAGGGCTGTCAGAAAGTACAAGGAAGATAAAAAAACGGAAGATTGACGTTTTTAGGGAAGAGAGGAAGAATAAACTCCGCAAATTTTTGTCCGATTTAATCTCATAAAAGTGTATTTGTATTATCTTTGTATTCTGTTGAGTTACTTATTTGTAGTTATATAATTGTTTTTAATCAAATATGCGCCTCATGAGAAAATTAATATTGACAGTTTCTATATTGATGTTACTCGTTTGTCTGTCGTGTCAAAAGGAAAATAAATCATCCAAATGGCAGGATACGACCACGACAGGGGTTATTCCTATTACCTGTGATCAGTGCTTTCAACCCATTATTCAATCGGAAATCAATGTTTTTGAAGCGCTTTATCCGATGGCGGGTATTGTGCCTATTTATACGGATGAAGTGGAGGCCGTCAAATTGTTGTTGCAGGACAGTGTCAGACTGGCTGTCACTTCGAGAGGATTAACCGATGGAGAACGGGCTACTTTCACTAATAAGAATATGGTTGTGAGGGAATTGAAGATAGCTGTTGATGCAATCGCTTTGATTGTTAATAAAAATAATCCGGATTCGATCATCGGAGTGCCGACCATACGGAAAATACTGACCGGAGAAATCACAGAATGGAAACAATTGAACCCAAAATCAACTTTGGGAAAAATAGAACTGATTTTTGATAATCCGAATTCAAGCACCGTAAGATATGCAATCGATTCGATTTGTAAGGGAAAAGAGTTGTCAAAGAATTTATATGCACAAAAGAATAACAGGGAGGTCATTGAAATCGTTTCAAAACAAGCTGATGCATTGGGTGTTATCGGAGTCAATTGGATCAGTAATGAAAAAGATACTACCAATTTGTCGTTCAGCGATAAGATAAAAGTAATGGCTGTCAGTCGTTATGAAGGAGTGGATGAGAACAATAGCTATAAGCCCTATCAGGCATATATCGCTCTGAAAAATTATCCCATGACGAGAGATGTATATGTCCTGCTTTCAGATCCGAGAAGTGGTTTGTCTTCCGGATTCGCTTCATTTCTTGCGAGTGACAGGGGACAGCGAATCATCCTGAAATCCGGGATTTTACCCGCAACACAGCCGGTCAATCTCGTCAATGTAAAAGATGAATTTCCTCATTGAATTAAATATAACCTAAAATAATAAACAAAAAACAACAGAGTATGAAACGGAACTGTAAAAAAATATCGGCGATAATGCTTACATTGTTATATGTGGCCGGTATTTCTGCTTCGAAGAATGAAAAAGGTATCGATTATTATCGTG
>JAVBSK010000056.1:0-5498 GCA_031556755.1 Bacteroidales bacterium
ATATTTCATCTATTTCTACAGCCAACGAGCCGGATTCCGACCGGATCGTATCGGCAGAAGCAAAAGCATCAATTAAGTATTGGAAATTGAAATCTGCGTTTGTACTGTCTTTGGATATGCCGATTCTGAATTGATTCATCCGGACAGAATTAATCAAGAGTTTATTCCGTAACAGTTCAGAAAGGGAAAATCCGGCCGATAGTTCTTCAGTATAAAACAATGTGTCACCCTTTAAATCCGAGACAAACACTTGTTCCAGGACAATCTTTTTCAAGGGAGAAAGTTTGAGTTTTCCGATTGATATTTGTCCGTTTGTTTTATCAATCAGTTCACTAACAACAATATCTTTTATTTTTTGTTGTACAATAGGTAAAAACAACAAAAGATAGACAAGTAAGATTATTGAAAAAAATCCTACTAAAATATAAAATAATATGTATTTTAAACGTTTAATGGCGTTATAATTAATTATTGCTATAAAAATAGTATTTTTTTCTGACAATTGGTTTTGTAAAAAACGTATTTGTAACAAATATGTTCTACTTAACTGAAAGAAATTGCCTACTTTTGCGGAAAATTCACGAACCGTTTCTTATTTTTATCATCTTATTAATTTCTTATTTGGGTTATTGGAAATGAAAAATATTTTGATCGTAGAAGACGATATCACTTTGAGCCTGATGCTGAAAACATGGCTCACAAAAAAAGGATATGAGGTCCGGACTGTACTCAATGTGTCTGAAGCCAAGAAAGAGCTCAGCGCCCAGATGTCGGATTTAGTGTTATCTGATTTACGATTACCGGATGACAGCGGACTTTCCCTCTTGAAGTGGTTGAAAGAAATCAATGAAGAAATCGTATTCATCATGATGACCGGATATGCGGATATTCAAACAGCTGTCGAATCTATCAAACTTGGTGCTTTTGATTATATAGGAAAACCTTTAAATCCTGATGAGTTGTTGAAAAAAATGCAAATGGCATCCGAAAAGAAAACAAAGAAAGAACGCATCAGGGAAACTCCTGTTAAAAATATCCCTTCCGAATTCGTTAAGGGAAAATCTCCTGAATACAAACGTTTATATGAACTCGTGGATTTAGTCGCCCCAACCCGTTTATCCGTTTTAATCAGGGGAGAGAGCGGAGTCGGTAAGGAGCATATCGCCCGGATGATCCACGAAAAGAGCAGCAGATCCAAAGGGCCGTTTATTCCTGTAGATTGTGGAGTCCTTTCGAGAGAACTTGCCGCAAGTGAATTCTTCGGACACATCAAGGGTTCATTTACCGGAGCTATAAGCAATAAAACAGGCCATTTCCTGGAAGCAGACGGAGGCACTCTTTTCCTGGATGAAATAGGAAATCTACCTACTGACATTCAGATGCAATTACTCCGCGTTTTGCAGGAAAAAAAAATAAAACCTGTCGGAAGCAACAATGAGATTCCTGTCGATGTGAGAATCGTATCTGCAACCAATGAAGATTTAGACAAGTCACTGAAAGGCGGGACTTTCAGATTGGACTTATATCACAGGATCAATGAATTTTTAATTCAAATTCCCAGCCTGAACGAATGCCGGGATGACATTGAGTTATTCGCCCATAATTTTCTGGAAAATTCAAATCAGGAATTAAACAAACAAGTGATCGGATTTACTCCAGAAACCATGATTCTGCTCAGAAATTACTCCTGGCCGGGAAACATCAGGGAGTTGAAGAATCTTATCAACAGGATGGTGCTTATTGCTCCGGGCAATTATATCACTCCTGATCTGCTTCCTCCTGATATCACATCAAGCCATCAGAAAAACGAAACGGAAGAAAGAGTAAATATTCCTAGAAGCGAATTGAGTCTGAAGAAAAACAACGAGAAAGAACGGATTGAAGAAGCGCTCAAACTGTCGAAGAACAACAAATCCAAAGCTGCCGAGTTATTGGATATAGACAGGAAAACCTTGTATTCCAAGATGAAACAATACGGTATTGATTTTTAAAGCTTGAACCATGAAGAAACAACACACAAAGTCAATCGTTACTGCCGGTTTTATTATATTGATCATTCTCTGCATCTCGGGTATCGTCATGATATATTCCGAGTTAATCAAATTTTCAGAAATAAGCGACACGACTGAGGAAAGAAAAGAACTGATTGTAACAAGTTCTTTAATGGCCATGTTGTATAATGTTGAAAGCGTAGGAAATACCTTGCTCACAGAACAGGATAGCAAACAGATTGCTCCTTATGACTCCCTGATGGACAAGGTACACCTCCAAATGGATTCCTTAAAAAATATATCCAAAGATAGTATCATGAACATTCATCTGGATAGTGTTTCTTCTTTGTTGGAGTCCAAAAGGGAAAATATAAAACGAATTGCCATATTATTGGACTCCATCCGTTCCAATACCCCTAAACAAACGACTAAAACAACTATTATTTCTCAAAAAGCTCTGGATAATATCCAAAACTCCTTGAAAAATAAAGCAAAACAAATAAACGATACGATTATCGTCGAAAGCAAGGAAAAGAATTATTTCAAAAGATTGGGAAATGCTGTTTTTAATAAAAAGGATTCTTCCCTGCAGGTTTCAAAGAAACATGAGGATTTTGTAGAAAACATAGTGATTCCAACACTTATCGATACGATCTCCGAATACGTAAATGAGTTCAAATGGGAATACGACAAGAGGCATAAAGAGCTTACTCACAGACTAATGAAAAGACAAGGACTGATGCATCATATGAATGAAAGACTTTCTTCCCAGATCGCCAGTATTGTGAGGAAAGTTGAATTCAGGGAATATGAAATGTCCCTCTCTTTGATGAAGAAAAAAGAAATGACACTAAAACGTTCATCCAAGATCGTTTCCATCATCGGTTTGCTGGCTTCCCTCACTGCTGTTATTTTTCTGATCATGGCACTGCGTTCGCTTTCAAACAGTCAACGTTACAGAAGGGAGATTGAGACTGCAAAAAAATATGCAGAGGATTTACTGGAAGCGAGAGAACGTCTAATTTTTGCTATTACACATGATATCAAAGCTCCGATCAGTTCGATTATCGGATACTTAGAACTATTGTCCAACGACAAACTTTCCGAGAAGGAAGGGTATTACATCAAAAATATGCAACATTCTTCAGAGCATATATTAGACCTGGTCAAGAATTTATTGGATTATCATGCACTGGAATCCGACAAACAAGATATTCAGAACATGCCGTTTTTTCCTCCTATATTGATGTATGATATCTACCAGAGCTTCATTCCTGTTGCTAAAAAAGCCGAAATAAAATTTGAGTATATTTGTAACTTTGAAGAAAACGCCAGTTTTGAGAGTGATCCCTACCGCATCCGTCAGATATGTAACAATATCATATCCAACGCCCTCAAATTCACCAATACAGGAGGGAAAGTCATATTTTCAGTTTTCCACATCATGGAAAAAGGAGATGATTACATGGAGTTTTCCATCAAAGATAACGGCCCGGGTATTTCTAAAGAAAGTCAAGCAATCATTTTTGAGGAATTCAAACGATTGGAAGAACACAAGGGAAAAATAGAAGGTTCCGGCCTGGGGTTGACAATTACAAGAAAACTGGTAAGTCTTTTGAACGGAAGTATTCATTTGTTTTCAGAACCGGGACAAGGATGTGAATTTATCGTCAGAATTCCGCTGAGAAAAACAGAGATAAAACAAGATGAGCCCAGAAAAGCTTCAGTTCCCAAATCCTTAAAGAAACTGTCCGGCAAAAAAATCCTCTTTATCGACGACGATCCCGTACAATTGAATCTTTATTCGGAATTACTGAAAAGAGAAGGATTTCTAACAAAAACTTGTAAAAATTCGCTAGAAGCCTTGTCGATGATAGAAAAAGAACGGTTTGATATCATTTTTTCTGATATTCAAATGCCGGATATGAATGGATTTGAACTGGTTGAGCGCATCAGGATGGGAACTTTCAAAGGCGCTAAAACTGTTCCGGTTATAGCCTTGTCTGCAAGTTCCAATATTTCGGAACAAAAATTCAAAGAAGCCGGATTTACAGGATTCATATCCAAACCGTTTACTGCAAATTCTATTTTGGAAGCCATAGCAAACGTTTTTCTTCCGGAAAATGCAAAACCTATCCTGACAGAAAAAGAAGATGAAAAAGGAATCACAAACCTGATCAAGTTTGCCCAGGGAGATTCAGAGGCCGCAAAGACAATTATACAGTCTTTCATTGAGGAAAACATAAAAAATATTGAACACATTAAAATCGCAGTTCAAAAAGATGACTGGGAGTCTATTTCCAGAATCGCTCATAAAATGCTCTCTCTGATGCGTATGGTTTCCGCTGAACAATTGGTTGAGATATTGTTACAAATCGAATCAGGGAACAAGAACCTGGAAGATGTGGACAGATTGATTGTTCTGACCCAAGAACAAATCAAGGCTGCCGACGATTTCCTGAATAAAGATCCCGACGAAATATAATAAATAATTTAAACATGGAAAATATGAAAGTATTAGTAGCAACAGACAAGCCTTTCGCCCCGGAAGCGGTCAAAGGAATCAGAGAAGTGATAGAAAATGCAGGATTCGAGTTGGTGTTATTGGAAAAATATACCGAGAAATCTCAACTTTTAGAAGCAGTAAAAGATGTAGAGGCCGTCATTATTCGCAGTGATATTGTCGATGCAGAGGTTTTGCAGGCTGCTCAGAAAATGAAAATTGTAGTTAGAGCCGGAGCCGGTTATGATAACGTAGATCTGGAAACTGCAACCGCTAACAAGGTCTGCGTCATGAATACACCCGGTCAAAACGCCAATGCTGTGGCTGAACTGGCTTTCGGAATGATGATAGCCGGAATACGCAATTTCTATGACGGAAGTTCCGGGACTGAATTACTGAATAAAAAGTTGGGTATCCATGCCTATGGAAATGTCGGACGAAATGTAGCCCGTATAGCAAAAGGTTTTGGTATGGAGGTTTATGCTTACGACGCATTCTGCCCCGCAGAGATCATCGAAAAAGATGGAGTCAAAGCGTTGAACTCTGCCGAGGAACTCTACAAAACCTGCCAGTTTGTCTCTTTGCATATTCCTGCTACCGCCGAAACAAAAAATTCCATCAACTATACTTTATTAAGTAATATGCCTAAAAAAGCGATGTTGATCAACACCGCACGCAAGGAAGTCATCAACGAAATCGAATTGCTTAAATTCATGGAAGAAAGAGAAGGATTCAAATATGTAACGGACATTATGCCCGGCAATCATGAAGTCCTCTCTCAACAATTTCCTAAAAGATATTTTTCCACGCCTAAAAAAATGGGAGCTCAAACGGCTGAAGCCAACAGTAATGCCGGAATTGCAGCCGCTCATCAGATTGTTGATTTCCTGAAAAACGGAAACGAAAAGTTCAGAGTCAACAAGTGAAAGATATCTGTTGTAATTATAGATTCTTCTATAACTTGTAAAAAATTCATCATTGCACACAGAATACACAAAATACAC
>JAVBSK010000203.1:0-9659 GCA_031556755.1 Bacteroidales bacterium
AACATAATCCAAATAAATTTATTTTCTGTTTATTGCTTAACGAAATAGTTCCTATTTTAGAGTTACAAAACAATTTTAAATCCCATCGTAAATGTGCGTGATTGCGGATAATTTCCGTGATCTACCCCCATGCTCAGGTTGTTGCCCTCAGTTCCTGAAACTTTTCCCACTTCCGGATCAAAACCATTATATTTAGTAAAAGTAAGTAAGTTATACCCACCTAAAAATATAGCTAAATTTGATAAGTGTAAACTGGAAATCAGTTTTTGATCAAAATTATATGTCAGGCGAAGTTCTTTCAAACGAATGTAAGAACCATCTTTCACAAAGAAATCGGATGCTCTGAAATTACGGGTAGCATCGGTAGGATCCAGATCCGGAATTGTGGCATTCAGGTTTTTGGGAAAGAATGCTCTGTTTTCCGCTAATTGTCCCGACCAGTGTTTGTTGCGTATATCGGCATAAAGATTATTGCTTCCTGCTGCATTGTTCAGATAATAATCCATCACATTGAAAATCTTATTTCCGGTCTGTCCCTGAAAGAATATATTCAGATCGAAATTCGCATAACTGAACGACACAGGAATTCCGAATACTAAATCGGGTAATGGAGAACCTAAATAAGTCCGGTCTTCGGCTGTGATACGTCCGTCGCCGTTCAAGTCTTTGAAACGGAAGTCGCCGGGGCGTGTGATCTGATCCAAATCGTTCTTTCCGTATTCATATTGAGCGCTCGCTTTTACTTCTTCATATGTATTAAAAATACCGTCGGTAACATAGCCGAAGTAGCTACCGATAGGTTTTCCTACCGCTGTTTTTGTGACATAATCAGCAATACTCGATTCATTTAACTTTGAACCGTAAATCGGCTCATTACCCGTACCCAACTTCGTCACCTCATTCTGGATGTAAGATATGTTGAACCCGACTTCATATCTGAATTTGTTGACATATTGTTTATAATTGACACTCAATTCCGCACCACGATTGCGAACAGAACCGGCATTTGTCATGGGAGCGTCATCCAGGCCTGCCGACAAGACAGTAGGAACACGTATCAACATATCTGAAGTCTCCTTATTGAAAAACTCAAGACTGAGAGTCAATGCATTGTTAAAAAGGCCAAGATCAAGTCCAATGTTAGCAGTTTCTGTTTCTTCCCAACTGATATCCGGATTCCCTATGGTTGTTCCAGTTATACCTGGAGAGATAATATGACTACCTATACCGTACGGGTAGTTGTATTGCGAATTTAGAAGAGTATAACGGGACATTTCATCGATTCTGTTATTTCCTAATTTTCCCCATCCGACACGGAGTTTACCTAAAGAAAGCCATTGAAATTGTTCCATAAACGATTCGGAAGAAAATTTCCAACCTAAAGAAACAGATGGAAAGAAGCCCCATCTTTTTTTATCTCTAAAAATTGACGACCCATCAGCGCGGAAATTCATCTGAAGCAGATAACAATCGCGTACATTGTAATTCAATCGGCCGATAAAACCTAACGCACTCCACTGGCGTTTGAGACCGAAAGTTTTATCCCCGGTATATGCGCTAGACAAAAACTGAGATTCAGGATCGTTACTGGGCGTCCCTTTTCTGGTAGATTCCTGCCAGGAATAATTATATCTTTCTGCAGTCTGGCCTCCCAATACCGTTATATCATGGATGTCTTTTTTCCATGCAAATGTGAGCAAGTTATTGACCTCCCACTTATAAGTCATATTCTGACGCCTGTAAACGGTTGATAAATCGGTCATCAGAAAGTCTTCATTTAATTTTTTTACTTCGGTGAAATCTGATCGGGTTTCGGGAATAAAATAATCCGATACTTTGAACTGATAGGTCAAGAGTTTCGAGAGTTGAGCGGTAAGACTCATATTGATATCAATACGATGCTTTTCTATTTCGTTGTGATTCCGATCCAAAATGGCGATCGGATGATCGGCAGAATAATATCCTTTTGAATCGTAAGTATATATCATCGGATTTTGATACAAAGCTTGTTTCAAAATACTGTTACTTCCATCCGGCACAATATGTCTATCCTCATTGGCATATGTGATGCTCGTCGTTAGATTGATGGCTTTAGTTAATTGATTATTCAAATTGATACGCGTATTAAAGCGTTGGTATTCGGAAGTTCTTACAATTCCTTCTTCATCATAAAAACTAGCGCTGACCATGAATTTATTTTTATCGCTTCCTCCGGATACCGACAGGTTATATTGTTGCTTGAATCCTGTCTGAGTGATTGCATCCCACCAACTCGAAGGAGAATTACTTCTGATCGTATCCACTAAGAAATACTTATAATCATCAAAATAAAGGTCTTGAGTTGTTTTATCCTTGGAATAGTATAGTTGTCCATCAACAGAATAAGTTGTTAGTCCGTTAATATAGTCCGACATCAGGGCATATTGCTCCGTATTCATCACAGGGATTGTTTTCCAGGGATTGGAAACTCCCCAATAATTATCAAAGGAAATCTTCATGGCGCCTTTTTCTCCACTTTTTGTTGTTACAACTACCACGCCATTTGCTGCACGCGCACCATATACCGCGCTCGAGGCGGCGTCTTTAAATATTTCCATATTGGCAATGTCATTCGGATTCAGGTGGTCAATTCCGTCGACAATAAAGCCATCTACTACATACAAAGGATCTGCATCGTTAATCGTTCCTGTTCCCCTGATTTTAATTGTTGTTTTGCCTCCGGGCGAACCTGAATTCTGAATGATATTTACACCGGTAGCTTTTCCTTGTAGCGCCTGCAATGCAGATGAAACCGGTACATCATTGATGTCTTTTCCGGAAATGGACGATATGGAGCCGGTCACATCACTCTTTTTCTGAACTCCGTATCCAATCACGATTACTTCATCCAAGAGTTGATTGTCCTCTTCCAATGAGATCGTTAACGATTGCTTTCCTTTAACACTCACCTCTGCTGATTTATAACTCATATAACTGATTACAAGAGTTGCATTGGGAGTTGTGTTTATAAGAAATTTTCCGTCTATGTCGGTTATCAAACCATTTGTAGTACCCTTTTCTACAACAGAAGCTCCGATGAGCGGTTCTTTTGTTTTACTGTCTAATACTGTTCCCGATACAGAAACCTTATTCTGTCCGAATGAAATCTGGAAACAAAATAAAGCAATAAAGAACATGGTTATTTTTAAATATTTATTTTTAATCATTTTTAATACAATTAGAGGTATTTAATCTGACTCTTCAAAAAAGTAGAATAAAGAAACCATATCAAAAATTCAATTAATTAATCTATTTTTGATATGGTTCTCTCATTCAAAACTTAATGATTATTCTTTAATCAGGCTTGCTACAAAAGTACCTTCTGTAGTCGTAATTACAACCTTATAAATACCGCTTGCAAGATAATTAACGTTTACAGAATTATCTGTCAGGTTGTTTTCTGTTTTCAACATTCTTCCGGTCAAATCAAAAATTTTGACGCTCAAACAAGTTCCAGCCACATTGAAATTAAATTTGTCTGTTGCCGGATTCGGATAAATAGCAATTTCAGTTGATGAAAGTTTGATTTCTTTTTCACTAGTTGGATCGCCAGGTTCGAAGTCTAAATATCTATCCAAATCAGCATCTTTTACCGGATCAAAACCGGGTTTGCGGTAATGATAGAGATATAATGCTTTGTTTTCATCATTAGTAAAAAACAAAAGATCGCCATTCAGATTGCGTAATGTCTGGATTCTATCACCCGTTGCTGTAAAGTTTGTAACACGCTGTGGTTGAGAAGTTTTACTATCTATTCTAAATAATTTTTCTTTATCTTCAAGTACTGCAGCCCCTGCATTATACCAATACATACTACCGGAAACCACAATAGGATCTTTCACCCAATGGCTCAGGTTTCCGGGGGCTATATCCCATTGCATTTTAACCGTTTCTCCATCGCAATAATGGTTTTCTCCTCCGAAATTAGTTGGTTTTGCAGCGTCTCCACCGGTGGTAGCACAAAATATATACACTCCGTCGAATTCAATTCCAGGATCAGGAGTACTGGAGTTTGTACTGGTCGGATCGTTTTTATTGATATCAAAAACAGTATAATCGCCCGGTTCCAGATTCGTACAAGCAAGTTCTTTTCCGTATTCCGGAGAATGTCCGCGGTAATAAACCTTTCCTTTGTAAGGATAAACTCCCGGAGTAGAGACAAATCCGCTGACTCCTTTCCCATCAGTGTTCACTGAAGGATCTGTATCTTTGATTAAGTATGTTCCTTCTTCTGTTCCGTCAGTAGCCCAAGGCTCACTGCCATATTCAATAGTCCATGCCTGGAAGAATAGTTTTTTGTTATAGAAATTCACCATTTGGTCGATAGATGCGCTACCGGTTCCTAACGTCATTTGTTCCGTATTGATATCTTTCACCAATCTTGTTCCGGCACGTGTTCCGTCTGTTACCCACAGTTCGATTCCTACTTCTCCATCCAGCTTGTCCGCTTTAAAGAAAACTTTGCGTCCGACACGGACGTATGGAGTAACCCAGGTCGTTGCATAAGATCCTGGAAATTTTGTGTCGCATTCGTAAATCAATTCGGTTCCCGCCTCGGTTCCATCACTTACATACAACCACCATTGTGCACCACGATCATCATAAGTTTCGCTACTAAAATCCTTTGCACAGAATATGAATTGGGTTTCATTCAATTGCGTAAACCCGCGTGGGTCAGAAGAACCGAATTCATGAATATCTTTTACCAGATGTGTACCGGCTTCTGTTCCGTCTGAAATCCACAATTCCATTTCATTGGTTCCGTCATTGGCTGCAAAAACCACTTTGTCGTTGAAGCGAACGATGTAGTTTACATCCGATCCGGAGCTTCCCGGCCAGATATCTTTGACCATCTTGGTGCCGGCTTTTGTTCCGTCAGTTACCCACAATTCTTCACCATTGGCTTCATTCGAAGCTGCGAAAAAGGCCTTGTAACCTTTCGATTTTTCACCTGTAACAACTAAGTTCTTCCTCTTGGCGCCTTTAAGTTCGGCATCAATATTAGCTTTAACTCCTTCAGGAAGGAGAGTTATCATACCATCGGGCAATGTCTGAGCAAATATTCCTCCTACAAATGCCATGCAAATTAAAAATAAGAAAGTCTTTTTTTTCATGTTTTTAAATTTTAATGATTATATTTATATAAATTAATTTAATTACTGATCCGAAGATCGGTTGTTTTCATTTTCTGCTTTTCTCTCGGATAACATTTTCTTTACTTCCTCTTTTGCCTGTTCGCGAGATTTGGTAAAGATTTTATTAATGCGTGCCATATCGAATTTTTTAGCTCTGTCGTAGGTGTAAATTCCATTCTTTTCAAGTTCTACATCCACGATTTGTGTATAACAGAATCCGGAAATATGGTCTAAACTCAGAATCACATTAACTTGCTCTTCCAATCTTTTGTAGAATTCTTCCAAAGTGACAGGAGGAGCTCCGTATCCCCAAAACGTTTGCTGGCTCTTAACTTCAGGCGCTTGCATCTCTTTGATCCATTGAATGCCTCCGAATTCATCTATCATATAGGCTTCTCCTCTATAAGGCGCGCTTATATCAGGACGACGGACAAGCGGTTTTCCGTTTTCACCCTCACAAAGTTGTTTATAAAGCAAAACGGGATCCTGCACGTAAGTATGTTCCGCATATATATCGGTAAATCCGGCATGGTGACCGCCACTCGCGGTTACAATAGGGCGACTGCGATCGATGCGTTTAGTCATAAAATAGAGGTCGTTTGCTAATCGGGCGCGTTGACCGTCTACATCGTCCATCCAAACTTCGTTCAATGGAGACCATGCAACAAGTGAAGGTACATTATAGTCCCTGGAAACACATTCTTCCCATTCGGTGATCATATTCCGGGCTGCCACAGGGTCAGTCCAGTTCATTCCCCAGCTCGCTGATTCGCCCCAGGTCAGGTAGCCTAATTTATCCGCCCAATAAAAATACCGGGGTTCAAAAACTTTCTGGTGCAAACGGGCGCCGTTAAATCCTGATTCTTTGCCTAATTCAATATCTTTTTTTAATTGAGCGTCGTCAGGAGCTGTCCATTGTCCATCAGGGTAATATCCCTGATCAAGCACCAAGCGTTGATAGTAAGGTTTATTATTCAGATAAAAAACGTTTCCACGAATTTCAACTTTACGCATTCCTGCATAAGAATTAACTTTATCAATGATTTTTCCTTCGGAATTCAATACGGAAAATTCGATATCATAAAGGAATGGCGATTCGGGCGACCATGTTTTGATATTTTTCAAGCCGGCAATAACAAAAGTGCTGTTGCTTGAAGGCGCCTGTTGTGAGAAAATTTCTTTTCCCTGATCCATTATCCTCACTTTAAAGGAAGTATTCTGATTCAAATCATGGAATACAGGTTCGAATACAAACCGGGAATTATCCAAATCGGGAGTTATACGGCAGTTTTTCAGTCCGCCTTTGGAAACCGCTTCTAACCATACAGTTTGCCAAATACCTGTTACACGGGTATAATAGCAACGGTATGAATAAAGTTTGCGTGATTGTTTTCCTCCTGTTTGTTGTTGAGAACGCAAATCGTCTTCTACATAAACTACTAAGTTATTGTCATATCCTGCTTTTACATAATTAGTTATATCAATAGAAAAAGAGGAAGAACCGCCATAATGAACAAAAATTTGTTTTCCATTCATGTATATGGTCGATTTATAATCTATTCCACCAAAATTAAGTAGTATCCGTTTGCCATCCCATCCTGCGGGAATTGAAATATTACGTTGGTACCACATCGCATTGATGAAATCTTTATGGTTTACACCGGAAAGCGGACTTTCTGGACAGAAAGGAACAATAATCGTTTTCCCCAATCCCTTGGATGTAAATAAAGAATCTTCAATACCACTCTTTCCAAAATCAAATTGATAGCTCCAGGCTCCATTCAGATTCATCCATTCTGCTCGCTCAAATTGAGGACGGGGATATTCAGGACGTGGTAGTTCTGCTCCCAAACAAGCAATATTAACAATCAACAATAAACAAGCAAACAAAATAACATTTTTTTTCATTTCAGATTATTTTAGATATCAAATACGAGTATTAAATAATTTTTACAAAATTAGTTGTACTCAGGGCTTAGGTATGTGTAAAATTGTTTTGGAAAAAGGCAATTTTGTTTTGAAAAAGTTAATTTTTCACTTCAAGACCTTTCCTGAACTTTCTTTTACTCTGTACAGATAAACTCCTGAGGGCAAATTGCTGATATTTATATGCTCTTGAGCTGATTGTATTTTATGTGATTTTATCATTTTTCCATATATATCGAACAGACAAAAATCTGATCCTGCAGCATTTTCTACTATTATCGTGCCAGAAAAATAGGTAACTTTAACATCATTGGATTCTAAAACAGGTGCGGAAGATGGTGTTCCGTCGGAAACAACTAATTTAACATCGGTTTCCGTAATTTTAATATCTTTCGAAACAACAACATCATCGGTTCCTGATGTCAATTTTACCGCAACTTTATATACTCCGGGCTGACTTGCTGTATAGCTTGAACCCGTTGCTCCGGAAATTAATATCCCGTTTCTGTACCACCGGTACTCCGCGTAAACAGTAGACGACGGATTGCCGTTAACTAAAAGAATGGGTTTGGGACTTGTCAATATTGAACGCACTTTTTCGGCAATAATCCTGAACCCTTCATCATTGGCATGAACACCGTCGGGCATAAGATGACTCATACTTTCAGTTGTCGCATAACCATCTATCATGCCGATTCCATACTCTTTCGAAATAGCCCGGAGTGTCGGACGAACTTGATCAATGGTAATCTGATCATTTACAGGACTATTAAAATTTCTTATCGGTACGAAAATAATTACTTCAGGATGAGAGGGATAAGCTTGAAACTCCTGTATCAAGCTGACATAATCATTCTTGAATATTAAAGATCCTGTCCAATTTATGGCTCTGGTGTCATTGGTTCCCAATGCGATGATCGAAATATTCGAATTCAATTCTTTGTGTTTGGTGTATTGGGGTTGAATCACCCAAGGTTTGTCTGCGGCTTTTAAAAGAGTTGTTCCTCCTAAACCGCAATTGCTTACCTGATAATCAAGTCCCAACATTCCTCCTAATTGGAAGGGCCATGCGAATTTTCCTCTAATAGAAGAACCTGCTCCTTCGGTATTGCTATCTCCGACACAACCGATGACAATCTTTTTTTGCTCTTCAGACGGTTTTGTGAAAAGTTCGATTTCATGAATACTAACAAAACCACCATCTGTACATTTGGCATAAAATCTCACTTTCCGGGCTTTCAGGTCAAAAGTTTTTCTCTGCCAACCGGCTTCAAGAGTGGTAAGATAAGGAAAAATGTCTTCCCATTTTGTTCCTGTCCAGTACATCACTTTCCATTCTGTTACGTGTGCGCCAGCGTGATCCTGAAAAAGACCGGCTTCCGCGATTTCTTCCTCTTTACCGAAATCAAACTCAACCCAGGCTTCTGTATTTCCGGTTGCTTTGGTGTCATTAGCAGCAGTTCCGAGACCATCCCACAAGTTATAAATAGGGGCTCCCGTCTCAAAACCACTGTCTGCGGTATGAGTAAGTAGTTCCAATAAATTGTATTTATAAGAGGTTGGCTCTGTCGGATCCGGATCTACCGGCTCATCAGTTATTTTGGTGAGGGTGAAATTGTCTACTTTAAAAAAGCCTTGCATCAGGCTTCCATTGCTGTTTTTAACTCCATTACCGTTCAGGGCTCCCGAACGAATGCCTATTTTTAGGGGTTCATTTTCTGCAAGGGTAACATATACAGTCATCGCGTAAACCGGACTACCGTTACTACTATAACTGTAACCCGCATAAGTGTAGTTTTCCCCTGCTGTTTTATTTTTAGGATAGTCCGATTCCTTTCCGTAAAATTGAACGTTGTTATTGGCAAAAAGCCGTTGCGAAGTATGATATTGATAATTCGCATCAGCTCCCTGAACTCCCAATCCGCATGATACCTTGTATTCCCCGGCAGGAAGACCGGTTATTATCTGATAGAATTCAAAATTTTCAGGCATTACGCAAGCCTTGGCTCCCGTGATAGTTACCATGCCGTTTGTACCCGAAAGCAGACCAATACCCATCACCTGGTCGGTGGTCGTTCCGCCGGCTGCAATGGGATTTCCACTACCGTCTTTAAACAACCAATCCCAGTCAGAGAGTTTCCATCCATAAAACTCAAGGTGGTTATTCACTGTGGTATAATTCTTTAATATCGGGCGGAATGTGCCATCGGAATTCGCCGATGTTCCATTAGGATGTTTGGGATAATTTGGATTAGCGGGCGCATTCCAGGCAATACCGGATGCTACAGAATCTACATTTGCATTGATAATGCGGTTTGTGTAATCTTCATGAGTATAAGCGCATAAGCTAAAAGCTAAAGTGACTAAAGCAAGTATAATTTTTTTCATGGATTTTAATTATCAAGGGGTTAGAGGAGGATGGGGCTGAGCCAAAAAGCTTTTGACGCAGCCCTATATTCCTGAAAAGTATATTATAATTATTATATAACTACTTTAAATGTTTGACCATCATTTGTTTTTACAATGTATATGCCCGGAATCAATTCAATAGAATTCCCT
>JAVBSK010000386.1:0-5707 GCA_031556755.1 Bacteroidales bacterium
AACCTTTTCTCCCGGGAAGCTATAATTACTTCCAGGTTGGTGAAAGGGAAAGAAGAGGAAGGCAATAAATACCGTGATTATTTTGATTTCTCCGAACCTCTTTCCCGTTGTTCCTCTCATCGGCTGTTAGCGATGAGGCGGGGTGAGACGGAAGGATTTTTGAAAGTTTCTATTACTCCGGATGAAGAAAAGTGTATGGATATACTCTTTCGTAAATTTGTGAGGGGCAGGACAGAAGCGGCGGAACAGGTAGAGATGGCTGTGAAAGATGGATTGAAGAGGTTGTTGAAGCCATCGGTGGAAACGGAGTTCTCCAGCATATCCAAAGAAAAAGCAGATTTACAGGCGATCAAGGTTTTTGCGGAAAATCTGAAGCAATTGTTACTGGCTCCTCCGCTTGGACAATTCCGCGTATTGGGTGTTGATCCAGGGTTTCGCACCGGATGCAAACTGGTTTGTCTGGATGAACAGGGTAATTTGTTACACAATGAAACAATCTATCCGCATCCGCCTCAAAATGAAAAGGCAAAAGCCGGAATGAAAATTATTTCCCTGGTAAGTGCATACGCCATAGACGCCATTGCTATTGGTAACGGAACCGCAAGTCGGGAGACGGAAGCATTTATCTCTGATTTAAGGTATGACCGGAAGATACGTGTTTTTGTTGTCAGTGAGGATGGAGCCTCTATTTATTCAGCATCGAAGATCGCTCGTGAAGAGTTCCCTGACTATGATGTTACTGTGCGTGGCGCTATCAGTATTGCCCGTCGCCTGATGGATCCTCTGGCGGAACTGGTTAAAATTGACCCGAAGTCGATAGGCGTGGGACAGTATCAGCATGATGTAGACCAGTCGAAATTAAAGCAATCGCTTGATCTGACAGTAGAGAGTTGTGTCAATCAGGTTGGTGTCAATTTGAATACGGCCAGTAAACATTTATTGATGTATGTTTCCGGATTAGGTCCTGCATTGGCTCAGAATATTGTGGATTACAGAGCCAGAAACGGGGCTTTCAAGAGTCGTAGGGAGTTGTTGAAAGTACCCCGCCTGGGAGAAAAAGCGTATGAACAGAGCGCTGGATTTCTTCGAATTCCGGATGCGGAAAATCCATTGGATAATTCTGCCGTTCATCCCGAAAGTTATTTTGTTGTCGAGAAAATGGCGAAAGATTTAAAATGTACGGTGTCGGAGTTGATTGCCGGTAAAGAAATGAAAAAACAATTGAAGTTAGAAAATTATCTTTCCGGGAACATTGGTTTGCCGACTTTGACTGATATTGTGAGCGAATTGGACAAGCCGGGAAGAGATCCTCGCCAGGGTATTAAAGTCTTTGAATTTGATAAAACGGTAAAAACGATTAATGACCTGAGAGAAGGGATGATTTTGCCGGGAATCGTGAGCAATATCACTAATTTCGGATGTTTTGTCGATATCGGTATCAAGGAAAAAGGTTTGGTGCATGTTTCTGAAATGGCCAATCGTTTTATTTCCGACCCTTCTGAAATAGTCTCGATTCATCAACACATACAAGTAAAGGTGTTGCAGATTGATATAGAAAGAAAGAGGGTAGGGTTGAGCATGAAAATAGATTAGAGAGCAATAAGCCAGTATCTTACTCGTTATTATAAGCATCAGAAATATACCTCGGATGAATAAAAAAATAGTTGTAATAATCATTTTCTCTTTCCTCTTTTTTTCTACCTATGGGCAGAGGCAAAAAGTGAAAAACCAACCTTATGGAGATCAACGGCTCTATCATTTCGGTTTATTGGTCGGATTGAATTTTCAGGATATGATGATTACCAATTCAGGTTATGTGGGAGAAAATGGAGAATCCTGGTATTGTGAGATTCCGAATTATTCTACCGGATTTAGTGTAGGTTTAATATCTGATTTGTATTTGAACCCGTATATGAATCTGCGTTTTACTCCGACTCTTCATTTTGGTGATCAGAAATATGCTTTTATAGAAGAACATACAGATGAAACCTATACAGCTACCATTCGGTCTAATTTTTTGAATTTTCCTTTGGATGTCAAATTTTCGTCCATGCGCCTGAATAATTATCGTCCCTATCTTATCGCCGGGGCTTACGGAGCCTGGAACCTGGGGCGGAAAAAGGATGAAGCGATTCTGTTAAAGCCCTACGATTTCGGTTTTTCTATTGGTATAGGTTGTGATTTTTATTTACCCATAGTGAAAATCTGTCCGGAAATCAGGTTTAATTTCGGGTTGGTGGATATGGTAGAGAAAGATCGTCCTGATTTGAGGGATAGAAATATGCTTAAGTATACACAGTCCATCGCAAAGGGAACTTCCCGGATGATTGTGTTGACGTTTAATTTTGAATAATAAATAATACGAAACAACTAACTCTTAGTTCTTAGTTCTTCTCCGCTTATCTCAAAACCATTTCGGAAAAGATCAAAAGGGCGTAAATAGCGAAAAGCATACTGTCGAACCGATCTAAAAAACCTCCGTGTCCCGGCAGCACATTTCCTGAATCTTTCACATCTATGGTGCGTTTCAACAAAGATTCCATCAGATCACCCATTGTGCCGAGCATGACGATTGAAAAGGCTAATCCCATCCAATATAGAATGTGTATCTGAAAGGGGGAGAAATGAGCAAGTAACAGGCTGGATAGCAGGGTGAAAACCAGTCCTCCAAAAAATCCTTCCCAGGACTTTTTAGGGGAAATCCTTTCGAACAGGCGTTTTTTTCCAATACTGCATCCGACTAAGTAAGCTCCGGTATCGTTGATCCAGATAAAAATAAACAGAGACAGGAGGATAAACGGAGCATATGTTGTTCCCGTTTCGGAGGGAAGTATAACCGCCCTGTTCAATAAGGAAACCGGTAAGGCGATATAAAATTGTCCGAAAAATGAATACGCCCAATTGGCTATGGGGTTTTCTTTTTTTCTGTATAATTCTATGATAAGGACGGATAAGACGTAGACGAAATAGGGTATAAAAATCCAGATGGGAGTGTATCCGGCAGAGAAAAGAAATGAGGCGAAGAAAAGATATATTCCTCCGAGTGAGTTTAGTAATTGATTGACTTCCGCCAGTTTTTTTGAGTTGATCAGCCCGTAGACTTCCCAGAGGCAAAGAAACGTAATTAATGCGAATAAGATTGCATACGAGTAAATACCTCCCCAAATGCAGCCTGCTATAATCGCTACATATATCAGCCCGGTGACAGAGCGTAGCAATAAGTCCTTCATGTCCTGTTATTTTTTTTCTTACTCATCTTTTGGAGAAACGGACGTTTGGTTTTTTTGCTTCTCATAAGATTCGTCTTTTTGTGTCAATCCTTGTTCTTCCATGATTTCCTGTGAGCGGGATTTCCATTTCCTTTTACCGAAAATCTTTTCCAGATCGTCTGCGTAAATTACTTCTCTTTCAAGTAAAGCGCTCGCTAATTTGCCATGCCCCACTGAGTTTTCTTTGAGTATTGTTTTCGCTCTCTCGTATTGTTCGTTGATGATTCTTTTGATTTCTTCATCAATCAGTTTGGCCGTTTCTTCTCCGTATGGTTTGGTGAATCCGTATTCTTGCCCGGAGGAATCATAGTAGTTTATGTTGGGTAAAAGTTTACTCATACCGAAATATACCACCATGGCGTTGGCCTGTTTTGTGACGCGTTCCAGGTCGTTCATGGCGCCGGTGGATATTCTTCCCAAGAAGATTTCTTCGGCGGCACGACCTCCTAGAGTGGCGCACATTTCATCCTGCAACTGTTCGTATGTGGTGATTTGTCTTTCTTCAGGAATATACCATGCCGCTCCGAGCGCTTTTCCTCTGGGGACAATGGTTACTTTTACCAAAGGATTGGCATGTTCGAGCATCCAACTCAAGGTTGCGTGACCAGATTCGTGTATGGCGATAGACCGGCGTTCTTCCAGTGTTGTAATCTTGGATTTCTTTTCCAATCCACCGACGATTCTATCCACGGCATTCATAAAATCTTCTTTCTGAACGAATTTTTTGCTGTTCCTGGCAGCAATCAGGGCGGCTTCATTACATACGTTAGCGATGTCTGCTCCAGAAAATCCTGGAGTTTGTCGCGCCAGAAATTCCGTATCTACCGATTCGTCGATTTTAACATTGCGCAGGTGGACGATGAATATTTCTTTTCTGTCGTTCAGGTCGGGCAAATCAACATTGATCTGACGGTCGAAACGTCCGGCGCGTAGTAAAGCTTTATCTAAAATATCGGCGCGGTTGGTTGCCGCGAGGATGATGATTCCGCTGTTGGAGCCAAAACCATCCATTTCCGTAAGCAATTGATTCAATGTGTTTTCACGTTCATCGTTAGAGCCCATGTTCAGGTTCCGTCCGCGCGCGCGACCTACAGCATCGATCTCATCAATGAAAATGATACAAGGCGCTTTTTCTTTGGCCTGACGGAATAAGTCGCGTACGCGGGATGCTCCGACCCCGACAAACATTTCTACGAAATCCGACCCCGACAAAGAGAAAAAAGGTACATCCGCTTCGCCGGCGACGGCTTTCGCCAACAGTGTTTTCCCTGTTCCCGGAGGGCCTACCAACAGCGCTCCTTTGGGGATTTTTCCTCCCAATTCGGTGTATTTTTTTGGATTTTTTAAAAAATCAACTACTTCTTCCACTTCTTGCTTAGCCTCGGATAATCCGGCTACGTCTTTGAATGTTATTTTCTTTTCCTGGGTGGACTTATCATAGATTTGCGCTCTGGATTTACCCACGCTGAATGGATTCCCGGAATCTCCTCCGACTCCTCCTCCGGACATTTTTCTCATGATGAAGAACCAGATCAGGATAATCAGGATAAACGGGCTGATTGAAATCAATATTTCAAGCAATATATCTTTACCTTCATCATAAGCCACCTGGGTGGTCACATGGTCTGTTTCTACTATTTTATCATAGAAATCAGAAAATTTATCGGCCGAGGGTATCATGACGGAAACCGTGAATTCTTCTTTGACGGGTTTTCCGTTTATCGCCGGAAGAGCGGGTTTATCCTCTCCTTTGAAAATTTCGGATTTGAAATCGTCTTTTACGGTTGCAACGATATAATTTTTACGGTTATAAACTGTAATTTTCTTGAATGCATTCTTTTTTGCATATTGCTGGAAGCTAGTCCATTCGATTTCTTTATTGCCATCGGAAGAATTGTTGGTAATGAAAATACCCAGCAACATGATGACAATTAATATGTATAACCAATTGAAATTGAATCCGGCTTGTTTGTTTCCTTTCTTCTTGTTATTAGAATCTTTCTTCGCCATAATTTAAAAAACTAAGTTATTCGGAAATTTCAGTTATCTGAGCATCCGCCCACAAATTTTCGAGATTGTAATATGACCTCAGCGCGGGAAGGAATATGTGTACAATGACTGTTCCGTAATCCATTGCAATCCATTGAGACTCTTTCATGCCGACTGCGCCTAAGGGTTTTTCTTTCAGGTCAACCGAAACCATATCCCAAACGGAATCAGACAATGCCGATACCTGCGTTGGAGAATTTCCTTCGCATATAACAAAATACTGACAAATGGAACCCGGAAGCTTGGTGAGGTTCATTATAATTATGTTTTTCCCTTTTTTTTCTTGAAGACTTTCTACTATCTTTGCTACTAATGCTTCTGTTTCTGCCATTTAAGTATTTTGAAAACGATGATGATTGCGAATTATTTAATTTGTTTTTTTAATATGG
>JAVBSK010000346.1:0-4992 GCA_031556755.1 Bacteroidales bacterium
CGGCTTGTGGTATGTAGTCACACCGGATACAGGTCCACAGTGGGGCGTGAGCGTTACCTACACCATGTTGCTGAGAAAAACGATTTATGTAAAAAAATAGATCAGTGTATTGTACCCGATATTAAATGAAAAATTATGAGAACAAAATATTTTATCATATTACTTGTTAGCTTGCTTTTCAATTTGCAAAGTTTTGCCCAGGAATCCGGCACGAATCAAAAGAAAGAGCTTACTCTGGAAGAAGTAACCAAGGAAAAGCAAAACCCCATGAGCGGATTTAAAAGTGTCTTCCTGCAAAATATCACACTTCCGGAGAGTGAAGGCAATGCCAACTCTCTTACCGTTCAACCCGTGCTGCCGTTTACTTTAGGAAAGGTAAAGATAAACACCTATACCATTATTCCTTATCAATGGTTGCCCGCGCTGCAACCCGGAGGTAACCAAGTTTCGGGAATGGGCAATATCCTGTTCAATGCTTTCATTCGTCCGGCAGCGCCACCCAAAACTCCATGGGTCTGGGGTTTGGGACCTACTTTGCAAATTCCCACGCGAACAACACCTGAATTAGGCAGTAATCGCCTGAGTATGGGACCTGCGGCTTTACTTTATTACAACGGAAGCACTTTCTCAGGAGGAGTAGTTGCACAGAATTTCTGGTCATTGGGTGGCACAGGCTTCAATAAAGTAAACATGTTCAGTGCGCAATACGTGGCTTATTATAATTTTCCCAAGGCCTGGTATCTGGAAAGCAATGCCACCATCACATCCAACTGGTTGGCAGGTTCAGAGAATAAATGGATGCTTCCTCTTGGCGGAGGTTTCGGGAAAACCTTTAAAATGGGTAAATTTTACTATAGTCCTGCCATACAGGGTTTCTATAATGCCGTTGCTCCCGAAGGCGTAGGACGCTGGATAGCCATCGCTCAGTTGCAGGTAATATTTACGCAATAAGTATCATAAAGGTTTTATCGTAAAAATAACAATCAATTTACAGAACGAAACCGGGCATGGATAGTTACATAACTATTCAATGATTATCCGGTATAGAACATTCAAATATAAATCATTTTTTTTTATGGAAAATTTACTAACTAGATTGCAGAACGAAGCTGGCTTTACCCGTGAACAGGCGCGTATGGCCGTAGGTATTTTCAGAGATTACCTTGTGGAAAATAATGATGATCCCGATTTATTGGAAGCATTAAAAATCAAATCAAAACAAACTATCAACAAGGTGAAAACAACGTACGAAGATTTGGCCGATAAGACAGGGGATTGGGCTGACCGTATGGAAGATAAAGCGGAAGATTGGGCCGACCAAATGGAAGAAAAAGTAGACGATGCGGTAAAAACAACCAAGAAAAAGGTAAAGAAAACAGTAGATAAAATTTCTGATAGTTTGGATGATTAAATGTTTATTATCCTATGTTTTAATCTTTTAATAACTAAATTTTTTTAACATGAATTTTAAAAACAAATTGAAAAATTGCGGTAAGGTAGCCGCAGTGGGAGTCGTGTTGGCGGCCGGAACGTTCATTCCGCAGAACGCAGAAGTGCAACAGAAGAAGGCTTCATCGGGAAAGCCGAATATTCTCGTGATCATGGGGGATGACATCGGATGGTTTAACCCAAGTTGTTACAATCGCGGCATGATGGGTTATCAAACCCCGAATATCGACCGTATTGCCAATGAGGGAGGTCTGTTTACAACCTGGTACGGACAGCAAAGCTGTACTGCAGGACGGGCGGCCTTTGTGACAGGACAATCTCCGATACGCACCGGATTAACAAAAGTCGGAATGCCGGGATCTGATATAGGTCTGCGTCCGGAAGACCCCAGCGTGGCAGAATTATTGAAACCATTGGGATACATGTGCGGCCAATTTGGTAAAAACCACTTGGGAGACCGGGACGAATTCTTGCCAACAGCCCACGGATTCGATGAGTTTTTCGGTAATTTATATCACTTGAATGCAGAGGAAGAACCGGAAAATCCCGACTATCCTAAAAATCCCGCTTACCGGAAAAATTTCGGACCTCGTGGGGTAATTCGCAGTACCGCTGACGGTAAGGTAGAAGATACAGGTCCCCTCACAAAAAAACGCATGGAAACAATTGATGAGGAATTTACTACGGCTGCCGTAGATTTTATCGACAGGCAAGCAAAAGCAGGTAAGCCTTTTTTCTGCTATTACAATTCCAGTCGTATGCACGTATTTACTCACCTAAGTCCGAAATATGAAGGAAAGACAGGGCTTGGTATATATGCTGACGGGTTGGCGGAGCACGACGACAATATTGGTCTGATATTGAAGAAACTGGATGATTTGGGCATTACCGACAATACAATTATTGTATATACATCTGATAATGGAGCCGAAGTGTTGAGTTGGCCTGACGGAGGAACCACTCCGTTCCGTGGAGAAAAAGCAACCAACTGGGAAGGTGGTTTCCGCGTTCCTGCATTAATCCGCTGGCCGGGAACCATCAAGCCGGGAACTGTTTTCAACGACATGTGCGCTCATGAGGATTTGATTCCCACATTTTGCGCTGCTGCAGGAGAATCCGATATTGTAGAGAAATGTAAGAAAGGATATACTGCCGGAGGAAAAACATTCAAAGTGCATTTGGACGGCTACAACCTGATCCCTTATTTGAAAGGAGAAGTTAAAGAATCACCTCGTAAAGATTTTATTTATTGGAGTGACGATGGTGATGTGCTGGCATTGCGTTATGGACGTTTTAAAATCTCATTCATGGAACAAAACAGTACAGGGCTAAATGTATGGTTGAACCAATTCGATAAATTAAGGGGTGTGAAATTCTACGATTTGCTGGCCGATCCATTCGAACGCGGTCCAGAGGCGATAGATTATGGTCGTTGGATGATAGAACATTCATTCCTCATCTATGGCTCCACAGCCTATGTGGGGCAATGGTTATCTTCTTTCAAGGAGTTTCCGCCAAGACAAAAACCGGCTTCATTCAATCTCGATGAAGTGATGCGAAAACTGAGTGAACCTGCCAAAAAGTGATGATGTAGGTTTTTGACTATTAAAAAGGCTGTTTCATATTGTGTGAAGCAGCCTTTTTAAGTTATTTACATCCGGCGCAGCCTTTACATCTGGCTAATTCTCCCCTGAACCGATTTTCTATCAATAGTCTCAACCGGTCTTTCAAAGCGTCCATCCGGATTCCTTCAATGACATCGTCGGCAAAGGCGAATTTCAATAACATGCGGGCTTCTTCTTCCGGAATACCCCGGGAACGCATGTAAAATAAAGCGTTTTCATCTAATTGTCCGGTTGTCAGTCCGTGAGAACATTTTACATCGTCGGCATAAATTTCCAATTGGGGTTTGGAAAACATACGACTATCCCGACTGATACATAGATTGCGGTTGTTTTGGTATGCTTGCGTTTTCTGAGCATCTTTACACACGACTATTCGCCCGCTGAACGCCCCAATTGCTTTATCATCCAATACGTACTTAAAAAGTTCATTGCTATGACAATTGGGGACTTTGTGCTCAATATTCGTATGGTTATCCACTCGCTGTTCGCTGTCGGCAATCACCATTCCGTAAAGATGGGTTTCTGCGTATTCGCCTTCCAGACTAAGGTTGTAATTGTTCCGGGTTTGTCCGGCTGTCAGGGTTATCCCATTGAGCATGACATTGGATTGAGTTGACTGCCTGACGAAATTACTCGTTAATCTTACCGTATTGAAAGAACTTTCCTCCAGTTCGTAAAAGTCGAAAATCGCATTTTCTTCCACGAATATTTCAGTAACCTGAGTGACTGCAAACTTAGGATTTTCGTCGACTGTATGGTCACAAACTAACAATTTAGCCTGCGCTCCCGGTTCAATAATAATCAATAACCGTCTGTTTACGAGTGTGTCCACGTCTCCTCTCAGAACATTGATCAGTTGAATGGGTTTTTCAACGAGGGTATTTTCCGGAACGTAAAGTACATACCCATCCTGAACAAACATGCTATTGAATGCAGATAGTCCATCTGTTTCAACATTAGCCAGTTTGCCGTAATATTTTGAAAAAATATCGGGATATCTGATTGCAAATTCGTTGAGGCTACCTGAAAATACTTCTTCCGGAAGCTTTCCTGCCGGTTGAGTATTTGGATAAAATCGTTCGTTGACCAAAAAGAACAAACGTGTCGAGAGGTTGGGAACGTCACACCTGAAAACTTCATAAGGATTAACAGGAATCGTTACATTGTTGATGTTGATTCCGTAATCCGGCTCCAACAGTGCAGCTATGTTGGTATGTTGATATTCTTCCGTTCCATATGAAGGAAAACCACTTTGTTTGAAAGATTCGAAAGCTTGTTGTCTGAGAACATTCATGCTTTCGGAACAAGGTTTCTCAATGGCTTGCCGGTAAGTTTGAAAAAAGTCTATATATTGTTGTTCTGATTTCATTATCTTTGTTTTATACCATAGAGGCACGGAGGGCATGAAGTTTTTATTTATTTCTCTGAATCCTCTATGTCTCCATGGCTAATAAATAAGTTATTATTCTTTCAACCAGTCGTAACCTTTTTCTTCCAGTTCAAGCGCTAGTTCGGGACCGCCTGACCTGACAATTTTCCCTTTATAGAGTACATGAACAAAATCAGGCTTGATATAATCCAGCAAGCGTTGATAATGGGTAATCACGATGGTGGCGTTGTCAGGACGTTTCAACTCGTTTACCCCTTTGGCTACAATCCGCAACGCGTCGATGTCGAGTCCGCTATCTGTCTCGTCGAGGATTGCAAGAGTGGGTTCAAGCATGGCCATCTGGAAGATTTCATTGCGTTTTTTTTCTCCTCCGGAAAATCCTTCGTTGACCGATCGACTGGCTAATTTACTGTCTAACTCAACGACAGCGCGTTTATCCCGCATCAGTTTGAGGAAATCTGTTGCGGAGACAGGTTCTTCTCCTTTATATTTACGATGTTCATTCACCGCAGCTCGCATGAAATTCAC
>JAVBSK010000117.1:0-24038 GCA_031556755.1 Bacteroidales bacterium
ATGTACTTACTAATATTTATAAACAAATTAAGTATAAAAGAAAATTTTTCATTTTTTTCATTTTTTTGTTATATTAATTTTAACACATTTAATATAAAATCGTAATTAAAAAAATGCTACGGCATTTCATAAAAAAAATAAATCCGGAATAAAATTAATACATTTGCGTTAAGTACGCATCATTAAATATAAAATATTAAATGAATAAGATACAAGAAGATATTCTTTCCCTGAGGAAGGAAATAGAGCGGCATAATTATAACTATTACGTATTGTCATTGCCTGAAATATCAGACTTTGAGTTTGACAAAAAACTAAAAGAGTTACAGAAACTGGAAGATAAATATCCGGAATATTCCGACCCGCATTCTCCGACCCAGCGGGTAGGGAGCGATATCAACAAAAATTTTGAGCAGGTTGAACACCAATATCCGATGCTTTCCCTGGCCAATACCTATTCGGAAGGAGAAGTCAACGACTTTTACAACCGGGTTCAAAAGGCATTGAACGAAAACTTTGAAATCGTTTGCGAACTGAAGTATGATGGGACTTCCATCTCTTTGATTTATGAAAACGGTATTTTAACTCAGGCAATTACACGTGGAGACGGGTCCAAGGGAGATGATGTGACCGCCAATGTGAAGACAATCAAAAGTATTCCGCTGAGATTGATGGGAAACGGATATCCCCGGAAATTTGAAATCAGAGGGGAAATTCTGATGCCTTGGCCGGTTTTTGATGAATTAAACAGGGAACGGGAAGCTCAGGAAGAACCTTTGTTCGCCAATCCGCGCAATGCGGCTTCCGGAACATTGAAATTACAAAATCCGGCAATGGTCGCCACCCGGAAATTAGATTCTTACTTATATGCTTTGTTAGGAGAGGATTTACCTGGAAGTACGCATTATGATAATTTACAATATGTCCGATTGTGGGGATTCAAAGTTTCGGAGGCAACTAAAAAATGTCAAACCATCGATGAAGTCTTCGAATTTATCAACTACTGGGATGTCAATCGCAAGACGTTGCCGGTTGCTACCGATGGTATTGTGCTGAAAGTAAATTCCTTGCTGCAACAAAAAAATCTCGGATTCACCGCCAAATCGCCTCGTTGGGCTATCGCCTATAAATTTCAGGCGGAAAAAGCTCTGACCCGGTTGAATTCCGTTTCTTTTCAGGTGGGAAGAACAGGCGCCGTTACTCCGGTGGCTAATCTCGAACCGGTATTACTTTCCGGAACTATTGTGAAAAGAGCGTCCTTACACAATGCTGATATAATCAAATCCCTGGACTTACACCTGAACGATATGGTTTATGTGGAAAAAGGAGGAGAAATTATTCCCAAGATCGTTGAAGTCGACAAATCCGCCCGGTTCCTGATAGGAGATGAAGTTCGTTTCATTAAAAATTGTCCCGAATGCGGAACCCCATTGGTCAGGTATGAGGGAGAAGCTGCTTTTTATTGTCCGAATGAAAATGAATGTGAGCCTCAGATCAAAGGGAAAATCGAGCATTTTGTCAGCCGGAAAGCAATGGATATCCATGCCGGAAGTGAGACAATCGAGCATTTCTACAATGCGGGCTTGATACATGACGCTGCCGATTTATACATTGTCAGGATAGAAGATATCATGTCTCTGGAGCGTTGGGGAGAAAAAAGCGCCCGTAACTATATGGAAAGCTTACGTCAGTCGAAGAAAGTTCCGTTTGAAAGGGTATTGTTCGCCCTTGGTATTCGCTTCGTAGGAGAAACCATCGCCAAACGTCTGGCATTTGCATTTCACAATATAGAAAATCTATCCGAAGCAAGTGTAGAGGAAATGACAGCCGTTGACGAAATCGGAGAAAGGATAGCGCAAAGCGTATTCCGCTATTTTTCGGATAAACGGAACATCCAGTTGGTTGAAAAACTCAAACAGGCCGGACTCCAGATGGCGATCGACGAGAAAATACTGTCGGAACGAACAACTTTATTATCAGGATTGACATTCGTCATCAGCGGGACATTTTCCAGGTATTCCCGAGACGAATATAAATCGATGATTGAGAAAAATGGAGGTAAAAATGCCGGCTCGGTTTCTGCCAAAACGGATTATATCTTAGCCGGAGAAAATATGGGGCCGTCCAAATTGGAGAAAGCGCAGAAATTAGGCGTAAAAATTATCGGGGAAGATGAGTTTTTGGAAATGACAGGGTTGGAAACGAAATAAGAATTTTATTCATTCTTTGCGGATGAACTGGATAAATTCCGGCTCATTGTACGCGGAAACAGAATCCCGATAGAGCGGATAAGCCTGATTAAGAGGCCTCTTTCTGAACAAATTGCTGAATCTGTTGAAATCTTTCCGGTAAATAATACCCAAGCCCTGGGTCGTATAAGCAGACCTCAGAGAATAATATCTGTCGTTATAGTGATTATAAGCTTTGAGCCGGAAGTCTCCGGATTTGGTCAGTTTGTATTCTAGTTCAAAATCCCCAATAAAGGTGGTATTTGAAGTCGCATTGTCCCTATATCCAAAGTTCCCGTTGAAAATCAACCTGTTATTCAATAATTGACTGGAAAGCATCAATGCCATTTCCGTATCGGTATAGTTTTTATCTCCGACGGAACTGAACTTGGTTCCTATCTGGAAGTTTTCATTGATCGATCCTAATAAGCTTGTCAACTGAGAAGATAAAGTTGCGGCGGCGGCGGCGGCGAAGTCGTTAGTCCTCGAAGTGGTGTTCGTTCCGGTCTCCTGAGTGTAAAACTTATTCAAAACAAGCAAATAAACCATTTGTCGGTTGATCTGGTCTTCCGTATTGATAATACTCTTTACCTGGCGTTTTATTTCTTCTCCCGAGTTAGGCAGGTCAATACTGAATTTAATTTCGGGTCTTATTAAATCGCCCGTAATATCCAGTATACAATCGACGGGAGTATTTACCCTTGCAGTTTCCAACGTTTCGTCCAGATCACCTATGTTGGCAGATAAAGAATAGGCTGCATTGATATTCAGGTCTGCATCATAAGGATCTCCATTAAAAGAAATGGAGCTTCCTTCCCGGATCTTAAAATCCCGGTGAATAACTTCATGTAAGCTGAAGAAATAATCTCCCCTTTCCATCGTGTATTTACCAAACAGTTTGGGTGGAGAGTCCGTACCATAAAGAATCAGGATATTCCCTTGTCCATACCCTTTGATTTTATCTCCGCTGGTGGGATCAACTATCATTTCGATAATAGCATCCGGAGTAGCTTCCAACTGTAGATTCAATTTGATTTCGGATTTTGAATTGTTTTTCAAAATGGGTTTATTGCTCAATTGGGAAAAATATTTATCGAGCGAAAAGGAAGTCGTATCCTGAACCTTTGAAATGAAATTCACAAAATCATATTCTGAAACTCCCGGTACATTCATGAAATTGAGAGATATTTTCGTATTTTCATTACTTCTTGCCGAGACATCGATATTGATCAAAGACTCATCTCCCTTGAGACTGACAAATCCGGTACCGAAAACAGAGCCGTAAAAGGCAGGATTTGTTTTTTCTGTTGCATTGAACATCAGGAAATTGGAGGCGTTCATATTCAACGAAAATCTGAAATTAGACAGAAAATCGTGCCTCACATGTCCGGAAGCTACGGCTTGTCTTCCGAATTTATCTTTAAAGACTACATTTCTCAAAGAGATTTCATCTTGTTTAAGGTGTATATAATCGGAAAAAGTATAAGTCGTATTCAGGAATTCGACATCAAAGCTACCGTTCCCGACAAATACGTCTCCTTCGAGAGTGACGTCTTTGAAAGTCCCGAAAAGATGTATTTTTCCGGTGAGCTCTCCCGAAATATTTTTTGTCACTTTATCCAGATATTTCCTTAAAAAAGAGGCGGTTGTGTTTTTAGCATCGAATGTGATGGAAAGTTTTTCGGATATGGGATAGAGCATTCCGTTTACTTTTAAAAACGATGAATCGTTTTTATGGATATCTCCCAACATTTTGACGCCTTGTTGTTCTTCATCCCATAGACCCATCAAATCCATATCTCCCAGAACAGCTTGATTGTAAGAAAAATTCTCTACTTTCAATTGCGTTGATAGCTGTCTTGTCGAATATAAATCTTTGGCTTCTACAAATCCGGATGCAATTCCTCCCAAATCCAACGCACTGATATTCAAATTGTCAAAGACATAATTCAAATTGACTTTATTCAGATTGACAAGTAAATTATCCTGCGGATCTTTAGATATGAGCCCATTGATGTTTACAAATTGATCTTCATGTTCAATTCTCAACTGATTGATTTTGATTTTTGTCGAATCTAACACAACAGATGCCGGATGGATGGTCCATGTGGAATCTTTAAAAATAACCTCGGACGGTAAAATTCGGATTTCGGTTTTCAATGGAAACTCTCCTTCCTGTTCTGTAAATCTGGTCGCCAGATTGAAATTTCCGTTATATATGTTGGATTTGTCATTCCATTGAAGATTCATCCCTATGGAGTTGTCAAAAATGTCACAGGTTGCAACAATTTTGTTTTTCTTCTGTTTTTTCTCAGTCGTTGCGTTGAGAGACAAGTAGGCTTTTTCTTCCCGACTGTGAAATTTGACCAGACAATCTTCAAGATTCATCTTTTTTACACTCATTTTGGGTACGGTAACTTCGAAATCAGAAAGGTTCGACAAATTATTGTATTTTCCATGCAAGTGGGTTTCTCCGTATAAAACGAAGGGAAGTTCCAGTATATAGGATAATTCTTCAGTATCTTTGATTATAAAATCAAGGGAAAAATTATTTTCGGAGAGGATTTCTTGAGTCGGTTGTCTGACGACGGCAGGCATAACCAGGTACCCGGTTTGTAAAATGGCGGGAACGATGTCTTTGAAAGAATATGATCCGACAACGCTTCCATGCAGGATGTCGGAAGATATCGACAGTGATTTTTTCCCACTTTCAAGTATCTGAGAATAGATGTTCAGTGTGTCCAGATAATACCCCCCCATTTCTGTCCCAAACCGGATGTCATTGATGTTGATGTATCCCAACAGGTTATCAATATTGTTTCCTTTGAAATCGACATCCATCCTGAAAGACAGTTCGGAATTTTTATATTTTTTACTGAGGTTCAGTTTATCCAGTTTTACACCCTCCGCCAACGCGGAAAAATTGAAAGAAGATTTCTCCCCATTCAACGATCCGAAACCTTTGATGGCGAGTTTCCCTTCCGGACAATCGATCCCAAAAACGCCATCGAAACTTTTATCCGTGAATTTTCCTTCCAAATCAATGTTAGTATACAGATAATGTTTGAACTCGATACTGTCTATTCTTGCATTAATTTTTCCCGCATACTTTTTATTGAAGCTTTGTTGTGCATCCAAATCAATATTAAAAGATGCTTTACCATAATTATCGCTATTAAATATCTTTTTCAAATCAATCACATCGGATTTTATCTTTCCTTTGATGAAATTCGTATTTTTCTTGCCTAATTCTATTTCCGTATGCAAGTTACCTACGTCCGTATTAAAAATCCCAAATGCTTTTAAATGATGAAAATATCCGGAAATTTCACCCTCAAACCGAACATTTCCGACTTGAAGTATTTCTTTGGGGAAGCGGATGGATTTGTCATTGAGATTCCGGGCGATTTTTTCAATTCCGGAAACAGATACAAAAGACTCTTTGATTATTCCCAGGATGTATATCTCTTCTTTTTTATTCAGGTCGTTCAGCTCCACATCAGCTTGAAAAGTGAGGTCATTTTCATCCGTTAACAAGAAATTATTCAGTTCCAGGTGCTCCATCGTTCCGGATAAATCTCCCTGTATTTCAATCATATCCTTGTAGTTCTCCAATACCGGGACGAAAGCGTTCAAATCTCTCAACCGAATTTGTGACGGATTGATTTTCAACGATAAATGTGATTTGTTGACATAGTCTTTTTTATTTTTCACAGGTCCGAAATCTGCTACAATGTCTTGAAAAGATAAATAACTCACCGGGAGATATACGTCCAGTTTCTTGATAATCGCTCCTTTTTTCGAAGCGGCCAGGTCGAAAGCGATCCTTTTTACGGTTAAACCGGATTGCTCTTTGAAACTCAACCTATTGACTTGAATATCCATTGCCGAAGGAACCAATCTGTTGATATGTATCTTAGCTGATATATCATTGAATTCCAAGTGCTTCGGATTGAATTTGCCATAAGAGGCCGGTGAGTCCTCCACATTCAATCTGAAATTTCCCCGTCTCAGGTTTAAATTCCTGACAGATAAATCAATTTTATTTTCTTTTTTAGTCGTATCCTTAGAAGCGAAAGCATCAATCACAAATTGTAAATTCCAGGGAGAAAGGTCTGTTTCTTTCGATAAGTTAAACTGAAAACTGAATAATTGAGCATTACTGAATCTCAATTCTCCATTCAATAATGGAATAAAATCAAATCCGACAGCCAGCCTTTTGGCCTGGAACAGGATTTTCCCTTGCTGATCTTCCAGATACAAGTCTTTTATTATCAATTTATTGAATAATTCAAAATTGACATTTCCTATTTTAACTTCCACTCCCAGCCTGTTGTGAAGTTCTTCTGAAGCGATCGTAGAGATTTTTTGCTGAATAAAAGGGGCTTGTACCAAAGCGGAGGGTATTATGTAGAACACCCACAAAAATGCAATTAATCCGACTACTATGTACTTGAACCGTTTAATAATCTATCCCTTTGTAATTTATATGCAAAACTATAAAAATAAGAGCAAGTTTTCTTTAATTTTGCAGAAAATTTGAAAGATGGACATAACTATTTTAGGAATAGAATCTTCTTGTGATGATACCTCTGCTTCTGTATTAAGGAACGGCGTCATGCTGTCGAATATCATAGCCGGACAAAAAGTTCACGAAGCTTATGGGGGTGTCGTCCCCGAATTGGCGTCAAGGGCGCACCAACAGAATATTATACCTGTGGTTCATGAGGCTCTGAAACAAGCAAATATCAAAAAAGAAGAATTAAGCGCAGTCGCTTTTACCAGGGGGCCAGGATTGTTGGGTTCATTGTTGGTCGGAACTTCTTTTACGAAAGGATTCTCAATCGCGCTTGATATTCCCATGATTGAAGTGAATCATTTACAGGCGCACGTTCTCGCCCATTTTATCAAACAAAACGAGTCGGATGCCAACCAACCGTCTTTTCCTTTTCTATGCTTACTCGTTTCCGGAGGAAATTCCCAAATTATTCTTGTGAAGGCATATAATGACATGGAAGTTATCGGACAAACCATTGACGATGCCGCCGGAGAAGCATTCGACAAATGCGCTAAAGTGATGGGATTACCTTATCCGGGAGGGCCTGTCGTCGATAAATTAGCCCGGGAAGGCAATCCTTTGGCATTCAAATTGAATAAACCCCAAATTTCAGGATACGATTATAGTTTCAGCGGATTGAAAACTTCATTCCTGTATTTGCTCAGGGATCACCTGAAAATCGATCCGGATTTTATAACGAAAAACAAACAAGATCTTTGCGCTGTTTTACAATATACGATTATTGATATCCTGATGAATAAACTTCGAAAAGCATCCAAAGATTTGAAAATCAAAGAAATCGCTGTTGCCGGAGGCGTTTCCGCCAATTCCGGGCTAAGGGCTGCATTTGAGGAAGATGCAAAAAAATACGGATGGAAAATATTCATTCCTCCCTTTGCATTCACAACTGATAATGCTGCAATGGTTGCAATGAGCGGACATCTTAAATTTATAAACGGTGAATTTTGCCGAATGGATATAATCCCTTTTTCCAAGATAATTCTGTAAAAACGAAATAAATTACTTATATTTGCTTCTCTTTCATGCAGAAATAAAACAAGATCGTCAAAAATGAGAACACCAACTTTACAATATCTCTACTTACAAAAACCCTTGTTGTCCCTACTGTTAATTGCAGCGCTTAGTGTTTGTTGGATTTTTAAAGGGGAATTTTACACTCCGGAAGAACCTAAAGAGGCTTCTGTCGCTGCGGCCATGATAGAAAAAGGAGATTGGATATTACCTCAGTCTTATGCAGATGAAGTTTCCCATACCCCTCCTTTCTCGCATTGGTTGACCGCCGTTTTTTCTTTACCTCAGGGAGAAGTCACTCCATTGACATCTCGTTTACCTTCTGCAATTGCATTTGTTTGTCTGGTCGGATTTTGTTTTTTATTTTACGGAGGAAGAACTATTCGAGAACAGGACGCTTTCCTGATGGTTCTTATCATGATAACCTGTTTTGAATTGCACCGGGCAGCGATGACAGCGCAGGCCGACATGCTACTGACAACATGGATTGTCCTGGGACTTTTCAGCCTGTTCAGGTGGGAAGAAATGAAAGGATTGAAATCTTTTCCGTGTGAGGTCCCGGTTTTACTGGGTTGTGCTGTATTGACAAAAGGATTGGAAGGAGTCATATTACCTCTGTTGATTTTCGCGGCATATTTATTCCTGTTAAAATACAACTGGAAAAAAATAGCTGGAAAATTATCGTTGATTTTTGTTCTCTCCCTGATATTACCCGCCATCTGGTATCTGTTGGTTTATCAAAGAGATCAGGAGGCGCTTTCCCTGATCTGGAGAGAAAATTTCGGGTCCTTCTGGAAGTCTGGCCACGAGCATTCCTTTTGGTATCATTTTCAGACGGCGATAATTGGTTTCATCCCGTGGAGTATATTCCTTTTCTTTACCCTTTTCGGATTTCGTTACCACTTCAGGATTTTACCTGCTAAAATGTTATGGAAAAAAATATTGAAGATGGAAAAAATCAAATTGTTTTCCCTGGTTTCCATCCTTGTAGTCTTCGTATTTTATTGCATCCCAAGTTGTAAAAAAAGTGTTCATTTGATGCCTGCATATCCTTTCATTGCATATTACATCGCCCAATTTATTCTATATGCCACCGAATACAAAAAAAATGTAACAAAGGCATTTGGTTTCTTCACCGGAATTCTAGGCGTTTTGATTGCAGTTGTTGTTTTGTTGACCGTAATCACTCACCTCGTTAAACCGGAACAACTATTCGGATTCATTGCATGTGAACATTTGTCTGCAATTATCGGAACTGTCTGGAGTTCTTTCACTTCATTTGAAATCGCTTATCTCTTCTTATTCTGCTCTCTGGTTCTATTGCTGATTATTCTCTTTAATCACCTGAGAAAGAAAAACAATATAAAAATATTATACTCTACTATTTTCGTTTATTGGGGTATGTTCCTGATAGTGGATGGTATATTTCTGCCTGCATATAAAAATGGAGAAAGTGTGAAACCTTTTGCCGAAACTGTGGAATCTTATGTAGGAGAAAAAGAAAAAATATATGTTCTGGATAATCCGGAAAAATATAAAAACATGTACGGTATGAATTTCTATCTCCACAATCGGTTCCTGAACTTCGAAAAAGAACTTCCTGAAGCTGGATTTTTCCTGATAGGAAACAAAGATTTCGAGAAATTTTACCCATTGTACGAAAGCGATTATACCTTTCAGTTAGAAGTTGAAAGTCCAAAGGAAAACAATGATGCCGGACAGATAATTCAACTATATTCTATCCGGAAAAACTGACAGAAATAAAATTTTAGACAACCTTTAAGAATTAAAACACTAAAAAGTAATTATATATACTAAAAACAACTTAAAATTATTTTATGAAACCTACTTTATTTGTTCTTGCTGCCGGAATGGGTAGCCGTTACGGAGGATTGAAACAACTTGACGGATTGGGACCGAATGGAGAAACAATCATGGATTATTCGATTTATGATGCTGTCAGAGGCGGATTCGGGAAAGTCGTTTTTGTAATCCGCCATTCATTTGAGAATGATTTCCGAGAAAAAATCATTTCTAAATATCAAAATATGATTCCCGTTGAGCTGGTATTTCAGGAACTGGATTACCTTCCGGAAGGGTTTACTTTGAATCCTGAACGGACGAAACCCTGGGGAACAAACCATGCGGTATTGATGGGAAAAGATGTCATCAAAGAACCTTTTGCCGTGATTAACGCCGACGATTTCTACGGACGTGAAAGTTTCAAAATCCTGGCGGATTACCTGACAAGCGTAAAAGGCAAGGAAAATGAATACTGCATGATCGGATATCGTCTGGGCAATACCCTTTCCGAAAGCGGTTCGGTGGCTCGTGGTATTTGTGAAACGGATGCGGAAGGAAACCTGACTACAGTTGTTGAAAGGACGTATATCATTCGTGATACCGATGGCGTTATTAAATATAAAGATGAAAACGAGAATCTGATTCCTGCCGGAGAAAATGTTCCCGTTTCCATGAATATGTGGGGATTCACTCCCGAATATTTCGAATATTCTCAAAATGATTTTATCGATTTCCTGAAAAAGAATATGGACAATATCAAGGCTGAATTCTTTATTCCATTGGTTGTGAATAACCTGATTGTAGCTAAAATTGCTTCGGTAAAAGTATTGGATACTCCTTCCAAATGGTTTGGAGTTACCTATGCGGAAGATCGCCAGATGGTTGTAGACAAAATTCAGGATTTGATTAACAAAGGGGAATATCCCGATAAATTGTGGTAATACAAATTAGATGATCGGTTGCTTACACAAAAATGTATGAACAGACGTAGTTTTTTCAAAAAAACGGCATTAGCAGGAGCTGGTGCCGTTGTTTTCCCCGAGATATTGAAAGCGGGAATGACTGAAGAGAAGGAAATTGCAAGAATAAAGCTAAAGGAGAATGCGATTATCCTTTTTCAGGGAGATTCGATTACCGACGCAGGCAGAAACAGAAATGAAGAAGCCAATCCCAATAAACAGTCCATGTTGGGAAACGGATATGTTATGTTGGCCGCCGCCCAATTGTTGGCCGATCACGTTGAAAAAAATCCGCAAGTTTACAACAGGGGGATTTCAGGGAATAAAGTATATCAACTGAGAGAACGTTGGGAAAAGGATTGTTTGGATCTGAAACCGGATGTTCTCAGCATCCTCATAGGAGTCAACGATTATTGGCATAAGAAAAACGGTAAATACGAAGGAGATTTAGGTCAGTATGATGCTGATTACCGAAATTTGATTGTATATACACAAAATCATCTTCCCGAAACAAAAATTGTTATTTGCGAACCATTCATTCTTTCCGGCGGAAAAGCTTTGGATGATACCTGGGAAAATGAATTTTCCGGTTACCGGACAGTAGCCAGACAAATAGCCCGCGACTACCATGCAACCTTTGTTCCTTTTCAAAAAGTTTTCAATGAGGCCTTGAAAAAAGCTCCCGCTTCCTACTGGGGCGGCGACGGAGTACATCCGTCGATGGCAGGCGCTCAACTGATGGCCGAAGCCTGGTTGAAAGCGGTGTTATGAAATTTTCAAATCGTTCCAACCTTGACTTCTGCTAATCCGACAGCCGCATTTTTCTTTGTAAATATAATTCTGAATTTGAAAGTTTGAACGTCTTTGAAACGGAGAATATTGGAAGTTCGGGAGAGTAAATTCTTATAGGTTTTTATTTCTTTCCATTCTTTTCCATTCCATGATTCCAACCGGATTTGTTCCGGACACAAAACAGAAGATCCATTATCATAAAAGAAAAGTTCGGAAGCATTGATCGTTTTTTCTTTTCCGAAATCAATTTCAAACCACTCTTGTTCATTATCAGAACCTAAGGAGGTCCAACGATTTGCCGGATATTCATCAAACCAGGCACGGCCATCTATAGCGTCATAAATGCGGTCTTTCCCGTTTGTGAATGAAGCGGTTGCTTTCGGATAACCTTCTCCTTTATTATTAAAGGCATAATTGAGCAAATGAGGAACCGGATCCTGTTTCTTCTCGGTAGGAATATCGATTAACTGTTTTTGTAAACCCAATCCTTTGGCTAATTTTTTTCCGTCGCAGAAAATATCCAATCCGGAAGCCTTATTGTATTTAATGGAAAGATTATGACCATGATAAGTCAAATTATCAACAGAAAAATATTTCCATGAATCCGGAATCAGCGGATTGATTTCAAGCTTATTTCCAGGCATAGGATGAATTCCTAATAATCCCGACAGAATGAGGTCATTGTAGGTCGAATGATTATAATGTTCGCTACGGTTGGGAAAATCGGCAATCCAATGACCTGTATCTGGATCCAAATTTTCCGCAATATAAGGTTTTCCTTCTTTATACTGAGAACGGGTATAAATTTTTAATATGTCAAAATAATCTGCTTTATTGATAATCTGTTGATTATATCCATTCAAGATATTGGACATCGCCATTAGAATTTGTGACGTTTGGTATGGCCATGACGGACCGTTCCATTCACATTCTCCTATTCCGGATCTGGCTCCCGGAGTTCTTGTCTCAACCATATAATAGGGGCTTTGTTTGGAGATGGTACGTGGTCCGAAAGGAGCATAAAATATATTCGGATCCTTGATCTTTTTCCACGCTTGTATATAAACGCTGTTATCTTCCGGCAAATTAAACATCCATGGAACATAACCATTCAATTCCGCATCACTGATAAACTGGAAGTCAAAATCCGGATAACGTTTGGTAAATCGATCCATGAAATGGCTTTGGTTCCCATTCCATAATAGATTCAATACATTTTTTCTCAAAAGCATTGCTTCATCATAATATTGATTGGCTAATTTCTGATTATTACATAAACGGGCAACTTCATATATTGCAAGTGCGTTGGCATACATAAATGTGTTGATAGTCGGTCGATAAGCATCGCCAGCCCAACCATCATTAACCATATAACCCGAAACCGTAAATTCAGTGGCATCATCCACAGGTTTTTGCCAATAAATACCTTTTTCAGTATCGAAACGTCTCTTTTTCCATCCTTCAAAATCTGCGACCATTGTAGGTAAATATGCTTTGAGTCCTTCAGTGGCCTCCTTTAACTAGGTAATAATTATATAACGCATTGCAAAGCCATGAACTATACTTAAACTGGTTCCCGTATCCATTGAACCAAAATGATAAATAATCGTCAATATATTTCCGGTCTTTTATCCAACGACCTTCATATACGTGATGTCCGGCAGCAGCACTGATTCCGGAATAAGGTCCTTCCCACGAAACAGAAGGAGCAAATTCGGTAATGATAGAACCAATGGTTCCTAAATCACGAAAGTGACGTTTATACATTTCCCAGCGGTAATAATACACATCCATAATTTCCTGATCAGGAACATCGATGAACGGAATATTTTCTGCGTACCACTGATGATCGTTCCCGAAATAATATTTGGCTACTTTGTTTTGTGATGATCCGTTAAAAATAGGAGAACATGCAAATAGAATAAGGAATAATTTTTTTAGCCTTTCTGTCATGATTTCAGAGTATTTTTGAAATAAATTTCAAAAATAATTATAACGTTTTAGATAAACATCCATATTGTTCTCAAAAATTAAACCAATAAAATTAAGGATTTATATTTTGCCTGAAAATCAACGTTAAAAATAGAAAAAGTCGTCGTAAATTCAGTTCGGAATTCAAAACAATAGTCTGATTCTCAGGAGTTAAATTCTATCCTATCTCTGCACTTCCTGAGTTTATTTTCCGGACAGGGAATGTCAACACGAATTTTCAACATAAACATAGATTTCGAATAAAGCCGGCGGGCAAATTAAACTTTACAGGCATTCATCAGTCTAACAACCGCGCGATTTTGTATTTTTGACTGTCAATATTCAAAAAAATGAAAAAATGAACAAAAAAACCAGATGGGGAATCATTATCATCATTCTCCTGCTCATCATTGGGATGGGCGTTTTTCCTATTATTAAAAAACATTTTAAACCCTCAAAAGAAACGGAAAAAAAAGAAATTCCTTCCAAAGGGAAAGTTAAAGGAGATAGGGTATTAAACGTCAACGCCCAAATTGTGAGATACGAAACACTGAATGATGTTTTCGAGACCACAGGAAACCTGATGCCTGATGAAGAAGTGGATTTATCATTCGAAACCTCAGGAAAAATAACTCAAATATCTTTTATAGAGGGTTCTCCTGTCAGAAAAGGTGAATTACTCGCCAAAGTGAATGACAAACCGCTACAAGCTGAATTGAAAAAATTAGAAGCTCAGATTCCTCTGGCCTCCGACCGTGTCTTCCGTCAAAAAGCTTTATTGGAAAAAGACGCCGTCAGTAAAGAAGCTTTCGAACAGGTTTCTACCGAACTGGACAAGCTGTATGCAGATATGGAATTAGTCAAAGCGCGTATCTCCCAAACAGAACTGCGGGCTCCTTTCGATGGAATCATCGGATTGAGGCAAGTCAGCGAAGGTGCTTACGCATCCCCCACGACAATCATCGCCCGGTTGACTAAAACCGATCCTCTGAAAGTTGAATTTTCTATCAACGAAAAACAAGCGAATGATGTTAGAAAAGGAACCAATATTACTTTCAAACTGGGAGGAGGACTTACGGAATACAATGCTGCGGTTTATGCCGTGGAGCCTCAGTTGGAACTGAAAACCCGCACCATGAAAGTGCGCGCCAAATATCCCAACACCAACGGCAGACTTCAACCGGGACGTACAGTATCCATTGGAATCAAGTTACAGGAAATCAAGAATGCATTGACTGCTCCGAGTGAATCCCTGATATTGGAAATGGGTCGCGATATCGCTTATCTTTACAAGAACGGGAAAGCGCACCAGGTTATCCTGAAAAAAGGATTGAGAACCGAATCCAAAGTTCAGATTATAGACGGTATTCAACCCGGGGATACACTTATCGTGACAGGTGTAATGCAGTTAAGGGATGGGATGCCGGTAAAAATTGATAACATATTAATCGATTAGCGGATTTGCTGATTACACATTTGCCAACCAAAAGATTGAAGCAATGAATATTTCCGAATTAAGTATCAAACGACCCGTACTTTCAACAGTATTCATACTGATCATCCTCCTTTTCGGAGTGATCGGATATAGTTATCTGGGAGTAAGGGAATATCCGAGTGTGGATAATCCGATCATCACAGTCGATGTTTCCTATCCGGGCGCCAATGCCGATATCATTGAAAATCAAATCACAGAACCCCTGGAACAAAATATCAACGGGATCCCGGGCATCCGTTCCCTGACAAGTTCGAGCAGCCAGGGTTCCTGCCGCGTTACGGTAGAATTCGAATTGGAAGTGGATCTGGAAACCGCAGCCAACGATGTCAGAGACAAAGTCTCAAGGGCGCAACGTTATCTTCCGAGAGACTGCGATCCCCCGACAGTTTCCAAAGCCGACGCCGACGCCAGTCCGATCATTCAGATCTCCGTTCTCAGTGAAAAACGTTCGCTGTTGGAACTGAGTGAAATTGCCGAATTGACTATCAAGGAACAGTTACAAACAATTCCCAACGTGAGCGCCGTCGACATCTGGGGAATCAAACGTTACTCCATGAGATTGTGGCTGGATCCTGTGAAAATGGCCGGATACGGAATTACCCCGATGGATGTGAAAGCCGCCATCGATAAGGAAAATGTGGAACTTCCTTCCGGAAGCATAGAAGGAAATAAAGTAGAACTAACAATCCGGACGTTGGGATTGATGAAAACTCCCGAAGAATTCAATAACCTGATCATCAAAGAAAACGAATACAATATTGTCCGGTTCAAAGACATCGGGATGGCGGAGTTAGGGCCTGAAGACCAACGAAGCATCCTGAAAAGAAACGGAGTGCCAATGGTCGGTGTAGTCATTATTCCTCAACCAGGAGCCAACCAGATCGACATCTCGGATGAAGTCAAAATACGTTTGGCGCAAATGAAAAAAGATTTGCCCGAAGATATCTCACTGGATACGACTTTCGACAATACAAAATTTGTCCGCGCCTCCATCGCCGAAGTGGAAGAAACCGTTTATATCGCCTTTTTATTGGTCGTACTGATCATTTTCCTCTTTCTGCGGGACTGGCGGGTGACTTTGGTTCCCTGCGTCGTCATTCCTGTTTCATTGATAGGAGCCTTCTTTATCATGTATATATCCGGATTTTCCATCAATGTGCTGTCGATGCTGGCAGTTGTACTGTCTGTCGGTCTGGTGGTAGATGACGCTATTGTTGTCGCTGAAAATATATACTCAAGGATAGAAAAAGGAATGACTCCCCAAGAAGCCGGCATAGAAGGTTCGAAAGAAATATTTTTTGCCGTGATATCCACGACGATCACACTGGTCGCCGTCTTTTTTCCGATCGTTTTCCTGCAAGGAATGTCCGGACGACTGTTCCGGGAATTCAGTATCGTAGTCTCCGGTTCCGTATTGATTTCGGCATTCGTAGCTTTGACATTTACCCCCATGCTGGCAAGTAAAATGCTGAAAAAAAGAGAAGAACAAGGTTGGTTTTACAACAAGACGGAGCCTTTTTTCGCCGGTATGAATAAACTTTATTCCCGCTCCCTGGATTATTTCCTGAGACATCGCTGGGTCACTTTCCCCATCATGATCGTTACCATCACTGCAATCATATTACTCTGGACTCATATTCCGGCGGAAATGGCGCCTCTGGAAGACCGCTCTCAGATAACAATCAATACACAGGCGCAGGAAGGCTCTACGTATGAGTTTTACAGGGATTATACTGAAAAGATATCCGATATCGCTGATGAAACCGCACCTGAACGGGACATCAATGTAACGATGGTTCGTTCGAACAGAAGCTTCGTACGCCTGATGTTGCCTGATATCAAAGACAGGGAACGCAGCCAGATGGAAATTGCCGATGAACTGTCAAAAGCCGTACGCAACCAGACTGAAGCCCGGGCTTTCGTGCAACAACAATCCACATTCGGAGGACGCAGGGCTTCAATGCCGATACAATATGTACTGCAAGCTCCCAACCTGGAAAAGTTACAGGAATATATCCCGAAATTCATGCAGAAAGTATACGAAAGTCCGAAATTCGAGATGTCCGACGTCAATCTCAAGTTCACTAAACCGGAGACGCGCATCCAGATAGACCGGGACAAGGCCGCTTTACTGGGAGTCAGTACCCGGGATATCGGACAAACACTTCAATACGCCCTTAGCGGACAACGGATGGGATATTTCTACATGAACGGAAAACAATATCAAATCCTCGCGGAAATCAACAGACAACAGCGGAACACGCCGGTTGACCTGAAATCCATCTTCCTGAAGAGTGCGGATGGAGAGATGATTCAATTGGACAACCTGGTGGAATTATCTGAAGGGGTAGCCCCGCCTCAGCTCTATCGCTACAACCGTTTCAATTCGGCAACCGTCAGTTCCGGACTGGCCGAAGGAGTCACCATCGGGGAAGGATTGGAAGAAATGGACAGAATCGCCAAAGAAACACTGGATGAAACATTTCGCACTGCTTTATCAGGAGATTCCAAAGAATTCAGAGAAAGTTCTTCCAGTTTATTTTTTGCTTTCGGATTGGCATTAATCCTGATATTCCTGATTCTGTCAGCCCAGTTCGAAAGTTTCAAAGATCCCCTTATTATTATGTTGTCCGTGCCGTTAGCCATTGCGGGAGCCTTGATTTTCATGTCTTTTTCCGGAGTCACAATGAATATTTTCAGTCAGATCGGTATCATCATGTTGATAGGATTGGTTGCTAAAAACGGAATCCTGATTGTCGAATTCGCCAACCAGCGGCAGGAATCCGGAATAGATAAGGATGAAGCGATACGCGGCGCTTCGGAACAACGGCTGCGCCCCATCCTGATGACCAGTTTTTGTACGGTACTGGGACTTTTACCTCTGGCTTTTGCCGGAGGAGAAGGCGCCAACGGACGTATCGCCATGGGTATCGCCGTCATTGGAGGAATGTTGGTATCTACACTTTTAACTATGTATGTCGTACCTGCTATGTATAGTTACATCTCAACAAATAGAAAGAAAGAAGTGAAAAAATGAAGCAGATAAGAGGAATATTATTATTCATCGTATTGATCAGTCCATCCTTTGTTTCGGAAGGACAGGAAATTTACGACCTGAAACAATGTCTGGAATTGGGCTTGGAACGAAACTACGCCATCAGAATCGTCCGGAATGAACAAGAAATTGCAAACAACAACGCAACAGCCGGTAACGCAGGCTATCTGCCGACCGTGGATCTTAGCGCCGGATATGCGGGAACAAAAAACAACATAGAGCAAGAAACCGTCGAAGGGACAACGAATAAATACAACAACATCAACAATCAGTTGCTCAACGCAGGAATCAATCTCAACTGGACGATATTCGACGGATTCCAGATCCAGGCTAAATACGAACGATTACAGGAACTTCAACAGATGGGAAGTATTTATACCCGTCTCACTATCGAAGAGTTTATCGCTGATTTCTCCACGGAATACTATAACCATGTCCGTCAGAAAATCCGGTTGGCGAACCTGAAATACGCCGTCGGATTATCCCGCGAACGGCTTCGTATTGCAGAAGCTCAATATGTAATCGGCTCCAAATCCCGGCTCGACATGCAACAGGCTTATGTGGATTTCAATGCCGACAGTTCGAATCTAGTGAAACAGCATGAAATACTTTATGCCTCAAGAACTCGTCTGAATCAATTGATGGCGCTTGATGACGTCGCTTCTTTCACCCTGATCTCAGATTCAGTGATCCAATATAACTCTCTGTTGAACAAAGGAGAAATCTGGGAAAAAACATTAGAGTCCAATGCATCCCTGCTGTTGTCAGAAAAAGAAAAGCAATTGAGTGAACTGGATTATAAAGCTGCCAAAAGCCGGAATTATCCTTACCTGAAATTAAACGGAGGATATGGCTATACTCAAAACCTGTACGGGATGGGAAATTATGAGAAACAACAAAGTCTGGGGTTCAACTATGGACTGACTTTGGGGTTCAATCTTTTTGACGGAATGAACCGGAAAAGGGAACAAAAAAACGCCCGGTTGCAAATACAGAACAAAGACTTACAATCCAAACAATTGGAATTGGAACTGAAAACCAATTTATCCAATATATGGATGGCTTATGAAAATAACCTGCAATTGACCGGACTTGAAAAAGAGAACCTGAAAGCGGCTAAGGAAAGTTATGAAATCGCTATCGACAGGTATAAACTGGGAGATTTGTCCGGTATCGAATTGAGAGAAGTTCAGACCAGTTTACTGGCTGCCGAAGAGCGTTTGTTACAGGCTCAATACAATACCAAAGTTTGTGAAATTTCCCTGTTGCAAATCAGCGGACAAATAACGAATTACTTAAACAAGCGCTGAATCTCCCCAAATATATTTACTTTTGCATCCGGTTTAATTCAATCAGACTTTTAATTTTATCCCGGATTATTTAACCGCGGAGTTATAGGGTATTATTCTTATGAAATACAAAAAAACTATTATTTTCTTGTTCTTATTGGCGGTTACAACAATTTCTTCTGCCCAGATCTCTCAAAAAAGAGAATTCAGGGGCGCCTGGATGCATGTCATCGGACAAGGTCAGTATCAGAACATGACTTCCGAAAAAATGAAGCAATATTTAATTGATGCATTGGATCATTTTGAAGCTGATGGAATCAATGCCATTGTTTTTCAGGTACGCCCGACAGCCGATGCTTTTTATTATTCGGAAATAGAACCCTGGAGTAAATATTTAACCGGAAAACAAGGACGCCCTCCACAGGACAATTTCGACCCGATGGCATTCATGATAGAGGAGTGCCACCAAAGAAATATAGAATTTCATGCCTGGCTCAATCCCTACCGGGTGACCGGTTCTAACAGCGATGTTTTACACGAGTCTCACATCTATCACCGGCATCCCGAATGGTTCATCAGATATGGTAACCAAACCTATTTCGATCCCGGGCTTCCCGAAAGCAGGGATTTCATTTGCAAAGTGGTCAGGGATATTGTGAAGAGATATGATGTGGATGCCATCCACATGGATGATTATTTTTACCCCTATCCTATTCCGGGTGAAAAATTCAATGATGATGCTTCCTTTGATAAATATGCCTATGGACAAGGTTTCGCTTACAATCAAAAAGCGGATTGGAGAAGGGATAATGTCAACAGGCTCATCAGACAAATCAAAGAAACAATTGTTCTTACCAAACCCTGGGTACGCTTTGGAATCAGTCCTTTCGGAATTTACAGGAACAAAAAAAATACGCCGGACGGTTCGGGTAGCCACACCAACGGACTACAGAATTACGACGATCTTTATGCTGATGTCAAATGGTGGGTGAAAAATTCCTGGATCGACTACAATATTCCTCAATTATATTGGGAAATAGGACATCCTGCGGCAGACTACGAAACGCTCGTCAGGTGGTGGAGCGTCAATAATTACGGGGAACATCTTTATATCGGACAAGATGTAGCCCGTACGATGAAAGCCGGAGATTTAACCGCCAAGATGGAAATGGAAAGAACGACTCCGGCCATCTACGGGAACTGTTTCTGGCCAGGCTATGAATTATTGAAAAACAACGGAGGAATCACTGATAGTTTAAGAAATAATTACCAGCGTTTTCCCGCTTTGATTCCTGCTTACGCCCACATGCATAACAAACGTCCGAAAGATGTAAAGTCCCTGAAAGCTGAATGGACAGCCGATGGTTATAAGTTGCATTGGAAACGCAATGGTGATGTCGTGAATCCGGAAAAGGCGCAATATTATGTAATTTACCGTTTCAAAGACAAAGAAAAAACGAACCTGGAGGATGCTTCCAAAATAGTGAAAATAACACGAAATACAGAATATATCCTTCCGTATGAATCCGGGAAGGAAAAATACAAGTATGTGGTTACATCTGTCGATCGGTTTCACAATGAAACAAAGAAAGGAAAATCTAAAACGGTGAAATTGTGAGATTTATTTGTACCTTAGCGTTTTCATTGAGACAGTTCAGAAACTTTATAAGCTATTTTTAGCTGATATCTAACACCCCATTAAACGTAAAAATTATGGAACGGCGTGAGTTTTTCAAAAAGAGTCTATTGGCCGGAGCGGCGCTCTCGGCATTGAAATTCGATCAATTGGAGGCGGCTCTGAGTAATAACGAAGTATATGTGGAAAAAGCGCCCGATCTGGTTGCTGTGATGGGAGGAGAACCTGATGCCATGCTGGACAGCGCCTTGAAAGCTTTGGGAGGTCTTCAGAATTTCGTAAAAAAAGGACAGACTGTCGTCATCAAGCCCAACATAGGCTGGGATAGAAAACCGGAATTCGCCGCCAATGCCAATCCTGTGCTGATTGGCGCTTTGGTAAAAAAATGTGTTGTCGCCGGAGCTAAAAAAGTGGTCGTATTTGATCATACTTGCGATAACTGGCAGAAATGTTACAATTCAAGTGGAATCAAAGCTGCCGTTGAAACCGCAGGCGGCGTCATGCTTCCCGGCAATGACGAACGATATTATAAAGAGGTCGATTTGCCTTTGGGAGTTAAACTTAAAAAGACGAAGATACACGAATCCTTGTTAGACGCTGATGTCTGGATCAATGTTCCCGTATTGAAAAATCATGGAGGAGCTAAAATGAGTATCGCCATGAAAAACTATATGGGAATCGTCTGGGACAGGGGATTTTTTCATTCCAACGATCTGCAACAATGTATAGCCGATGTATGCACCTGGTCCAAGAAGCCTGTTTTGAATGTGGTGGATGCCTATCGTGTCATGCGCCAGAATGGCCCCCAGGGCAAAAGTGTCAATGACGTTTCCTTGTTGAAAACATTGATCGTTTCCAAAGACATTGTAGCTACAGATACGGCTGCCGTCCAATTTTTCAACCAGGTAGAAAAAATGCCATTGGAAACCGTGGGACATATCGGCAACGGAGAAAGCCTGAAACTGGGAACAACAGACCTGAAAAAACTGAATATCAAACGTATTAAAATATAAAAAATGAACCGGCTGAAAGGCTTACGGATCGGGATCGCCCTCTTTTTCTTTTTGTCGACAAGTTGTTTTTTCCTGGACTTCACCAATCACCTGATTCCTGGGAAATTCCTCGGATTGTTGCAATTACAACTGGTTCCGGCAGTATTGTCCGGCGCTTTTTTAACCGTACTTTTTATCTGTGTATTGACTCTGCTTTTCGGACGGGTCTATTGTGCGGTAATTTGTCCTTCCGGTATTTTGCAGGATATTTTCATCCGTCTTTCGAAACGGGGAAAATCCAAAAAGAACAAGCATAAACGTTGGTTTACTTACAAAAATCCGAAAAGGATTCTGCCCTTTATCTTGTTGGGAGCATCCATCGCATCTCCTACTTTGTTGTCTTTGTCAGATCCCTATTCCAACTTCGGGAGAATTGCAGCCAACCTGTTCCGCCCTGTCTTCATCTTCGGGAATAATGTACTGGCAGACTTAGCTAACGCTATGGGTAATTATTCATTTTATCATATCAGTATCCAGAATATCACCATTTTAGCATGGATTGCATCTGTTATCATACTCTTGTTATTCGCAATATTATCTGTTTGGCGGGGACGTTTGTTCTGCAATACGCTTTGTCCTGTAGGCGCTTTTTTGAGTATATTTTCACGTTATTCTTTATTCCAGGTCAGATTCGACAAGGAAAAATGTAACCGTTGCGGACAATGTGAACGGGTTTGTAAAGCGGAATGTATCGACAGTCAATCGCAGAAAATAGACGCATCGCGCTGTGTGAACTGCTTCAACTGCCTTTCCTCCTGTAAAAAGGGAAGTCTGGAATATCAATTTGTATCCGGTACGAAAAAGAAGAAAACAACAGAGGAAAACAATCAACCAGAATCGGAGTCAAGACGCGCTTTTCTCACCCTTTCCTCAAGTATCCTGGTTACGGCTCCTTTCCTCGCCGGATGTTCAAAGCAAACGGACAACTATTCGGGGACTTATCCCATCCTGCCCCCCGGAGCGAAAAATATCAAACGCTTTTCCGAAAAATGTACATCCTGTCATTTCTGCGTGGTCAATTGTCCGAATCAAATCATCCAACCCGCCGGATTAGAGTATGGAATCAATCATTTATTAAAACCTCGTTTGGTCTATACGAAAGGCTATTGTAATTATGAATGTACCATTTGCTCGGAAGTTTGCCCCAACAAAGCATTGGAAAGCATTTCAAAAGAAGAAAAAATAACGACTCAACTGGGAATCGCTAAATTTGAACGCGAACGTTGTGTGGTATACATAGATGAAACCGACTGCGGCGCATGTTCGGAACATTGTCCTACGCAAGCGGTCAAAATGATACCTTACAAAGATTCTTTATGGATCCCGCAGGTGACTCCCGATATTTGTGTCGGATGCGGCGGTTGCGAATACATCTGTCCGGCCTCCCCTAAAAAAGCCATCCACGTTGTAGCCAACGCAGAACACCTCCGTGTCCAAAAACCCGAATACGAAAAAGTAGAGGAAGTGGAAGAAATTGACTTCGGATTCTAAACAAATTTATTGGCAAATGAGAATCCAATCTGCGACAGCTTTGCTAAGGTTTAGCAAATGTAAATTTTGGCTATCGCGTTCGGAGAACGCCTCCCATGTAAGTAGTAGCTCTAAGCTACTGTATTTGAAAGATTACACTACTGATATTAGCTTCCATCGGAAGCGTCTTTAGACGCCTGCGATGCAGGCTCGGTTGAGATAGAATTTTTTGTTTTACAGTAGCCAGGGGCTACTGCTTACAAAGCGCCCGTTGGGCGCAGACTGGAGTAGTAATGAAGATAAAGGAGTTAAACGAAGTTACAGGAAATACATGAATTTTGCCTCCAAGACCCTTCTGCTCGGCGAAGTCTCCTGAGACTGTGTGAAAACGCCCAAATAGGTCTTTGACATAATTAATTGTATAATTCACAAAGAATTAGTATCTTTAAAGTATAATAAAACAACGAGTTATGCATTACAAAACAGGTACAGATCGTCATCAACTCTATTTATTTAGCAGCTTGGAAGACAGTATAGAAATGAACAATCCGGTTCGTCTAATAGATGCTTTAGTAAACAAACTAGTATCCGATGAACCGGAAAAGTATCTTTATAAAGGTCTAGACAATCAGGGAAGAAAATCTTATAATCCATCTGACCTGTTAAAGTTATATCTATATGGATATTTTTCGTATTTC
>JAVBSK010000354.1:0-3422 GCA_031556755.1 Bacteroidales bacterium
TGGCTATTGATTTCGATGTTGAAAGCCGTGAATACAATGGCCGCTGGTACACCGACGTAAAAGCTTGGAAAATAGAAACGGCAAGCGTCGGTTTTGTCGAGGGACAGGATGTTCCGGCTGTCAGTCCGGAAGCCGGCTTCCCCACTCCTCCCCCGTTACCAGCGAATGAAACCGACGATTTACCTTTTTAAGTCATAAATGTCACGTCCATTTTTATCGCTTGTCGCTGAAGATTTAATCGAACGTCTCGGAAACGATTTATCCCGCGTGGCCGTTGTCTTTCCCGGACAACGGGCGCGTTTGTTTTTTAACAATTATCTCTGTGAATATTCAAAAGAAGCCATCTGGGCGCCTCAGTATCTTTCCATAGATGATTTATTCAGGCAGACAAGTGAATTGCAAATTGCGGATAACATCAAATTGATCAGCGAGTTGTATAAAACTTACATCAGCATATACAATCAGAAATCAACTCAGGCCTCTTCGGAAACCTTAGACGAATTTTTCTTTTTCGGTGAAATTCTGTTGAATGACCTGGATGAAGTGGACAGAAACCTGGTCAACTCCCGTTCCTTGTTCAGCAACATGCAGGATCTGGATCAGTTGAGAGATGATTTTTCCCACTTGAACGAAGAGCAAATCGAAACTTTGATCCGTTATTTCAACTACGCTTTTCACGGAAATTCTTCATTGAAAACCGCATTTTGGTCAATCTGGAATATCCTCGGGGAAGTTTATATTGCTTTCCGGGAAAAACTTCAGCGTGAGAAACTAGCCTATCCCGGTATGCTGATGCGTTCCGTCATTGAAGATGAAAATGCCAGATTCAAATATGATAAATATGTTTTTATCGGATTCAACGTATTGAATAAATGTGAAACGGCATTGTTCCGGAGAATCAAAGAAAAATCTCTGTTTTATTGGGATACGGATACTTATTATGATAAAGGCAAAGACGAATCAAGAAATGAGGCAGGAAGATTCATCCGACAGAATATAGAAAAATTCGGTTCCGCCCTGCCCTTGGATTTATTCGACAATTTCCTGAACAAAAAAAAACAGATCACATTGATTGCGTCTCCTTCGGAAAGCGGTCAGGCGGCTTACATTCCCTCCTGGCTCGATTCTCTGAACCGGGAAGCTCAATCCATTGAACCAGATAGCGCCATCGTACTTTGCAACGAACAACTTCTCCCGACCGTAATGCACTCCATTCCTCCGTCCAAGGCGGAAAATGTGAACATCACCATGGGATTTCCTATTACTCAGACTCCGGTTTGCGGATTTATTCAGGTATTGACTGAAATGCAGGTAAAAGGTATTTCCAATTCGGGTAAGAATTTTCATTACAAATATGTACTCCCTGTCCTGAGACATGCTTGTACACAAGCCATTTTTCCGGAAGCCAAATCCATCGAGCAATCTCTGTTGAAAGGAAATATTTTCTTTCCGACAGTTGATATTCTGAAAAATAAAGATATATTCCATCAGGCTTCCACTAGCTATGATTTATCCGTATACCTGCTGACGCTCATCGAACAACTCGGTCAGTCATACAAAGCAGAGGAAGCGCTCCATACGAATGAAGATATTTATTCTGACCTGTATCAGGAATCAGTATTCCGCTCCTATCAGGTAATTAACCGACTATCCGGCTTATTACAGTCGGGAGAACTGGATATCGAAAAAACAACTTTTCTCCGTCTGTTAAAAAAATTACTCTCTTCCGTCAATATCCCGTTTCACGGGGAACCTGTCAGAGGCTTACAGGTAATGGGAGTATTGGAGACCCGGAATCTCGATTTCAAAAATGTCATATTTTTATCTGCGAACGAAGGCTTTATGCCTAAATCGGAGAATGACAATACATTTATTCCTCAGTTTCTCCGTAAATATTTTCAGTTGAGTACAACGGAACATCAGGATACGCTCTATGCGTATTATTTTTATCGCCTGATACAACGGGCGGAAAACATTACGTTCCTGTACAATACGGACAAAACCCAGACAGGAAAATCCGAAATGAGCCGGTTTCTGTTACAGTTGCTGATAGAACCGAAACTAAATATCCGACGCTATAGTCTGCAAGCAAGCATTAAGCCGGTGGAGACTCAACAAATAACGATTCCCAAGACCCGGGAATTATTGGAAAGAATCAGATTTCAATTCGATTTCAATACCAATCCGGATTCCCAACGGTTGTCTCCTTCCGCCTTGAATATCTTTGTCGATTGTCCGCTCCGGTTTTATCTGCAATACATCGAGAACCTGAGAACAGAAGAAGAACTCAGCGACGAACTAGACGTATCGGTTTTCGGGACAATTTTTCACCGTTCCGCAGAATTACTTTACCGTGAAATCGGAAGAATAGGCGAACAAAAGGACTTTGAACCTTTCGTTGTAAACAAACAACAATTGGACGATTACCTGAAAAACGATTACCTGATCGACAAACTGGTAGCAAGCGCATTTTCCGAAGAATATTTCAGGAGTAAAGATGTTACCATCAAACAATATAACGGTGAACAATTAATCAACTTCAGGGTCATCCGTCACATGTTGAAACGGTTGATTGAATTCGACAAAAAACAAACTCCTTTTCACATCTACGGATTGGAAAAAAAAGTAAATGCATTGTTCGAACTTCCGGATACTCCATTCGCTTTGAAAATAGGTGGTATCATCGACAGATTAGAAGAAAAAAACGGAGCTATACGTATTGTAGATTACAAAACAGGAGGAAGCGCCAAATCCTATAAACAACTTTCCGATTTGATGGAAAGAAAAACCGGACGCGCGGCACATATTTTCCAGACATTTACTTATGCTTCCGTTTTGATAAAAAATAATATTTCAAAACCAATTGTCCCTTCACTCCTATATGTACAAGATGCGGGAAAAGATGACTATTCTCCCATCATCCAATATGATAAAGAAGATATTACCGATTTTTCCGCACTTTATCCCGAATTTAAAGAAATACTGGAAAGTAAAGCCCGAGAATTATTTGACGAAACCATTCCCTTTTCCCAAACAAAGCTGGTTTCAACCTGCACTTATTGCGATTTTAAAAGTATGTGTAACCGGTAAACATTCTTTTTTATTAAATTTGTTGCAATTTCAACAGGATAAAACAGAATTTTAAATGGTTCAAGCATAACATAAATACTAATATTCAAACTATTTCGTTCATACAACAATTAAAAATCATATCTATATGGAAATAAAATCCGCCGAATTTCTCATAAGCAATACGGATGTCAATAAATGTCCGCAGGACAATAGAACAGAATACGCTTTCATTGGGAGATCTAATGTAGGAAAGTCGTCTTTAATCAATATGTTGACCGGAAGAAAAGGCTTAGCAATGACTTCCTCCACTCCTGGTAAAACTCAACTGATCAATCATTTCATCATCAATA